>JAJFMS010000930.1 GCA_020696885.1 Armatimonadota bacterium
TTCCCGCGACCCAGCGGGCCGGTATCATCCGGGGTCCTGGCCAAAACCCAGCCGGCTGGAGCAGCCGGACTCCTGGCAATCGGGCGCATCCTGGGGAGATAAACCAGAGGTCGCTCGTGTCGACCTAGCTCCCCAGGATCAGATGAACTTGGTCATCCGGACCAGCATCCCACGAGCGTCCCGGTAGAACTCCACCCGGTCCATCAGGCGCCGCATCATCGGCAGGCCGTAGCCCCCCTCGCAAAGGTCGTCCAGGTTCGGGATCGGGAGCGTGTCGGGGTCGAAGCCGCGGCCCTGGTCCTCGATGTCCACCACCAGCCGCTTGTGATCCAGGTGGAAGGAGACCCGCACGTGGTTCCGCGAGCCTTCGGGTGAGCCGTGCCGGATCGCGTTGGCCGCCGCTTCCGTGACAGCGGATTTCAGCTCGAACTCGGTGGCGGTGCTGAGGCCCGCTTCCCGGGCCATCACCGCGATCACGCTGCGGAGGCGGCACAGAAACTCGGGCGAGCTGCGGAGGTAGAGGTCCAGCGTGCTGGCGGGGTCAGAGGCCAGGCCACAGGTGGCGGCCACGAGCGAGGCGGCGTGCGTTACGGCACCGGCCACGCCGCTGCGCTGCAGGCGGCGGTAGAGGTCCTCGGAGCACTGCACCAGGCAGACGGACCGGCCGAGCCGCTGCGCCTCGTTCATGCCCTTCACGAGGGTCTGGAGCACCACGTCGCAGACGTCCGTCAGCCGGCCCAGGTCCAGCACCATGCTTTCGCCGTCCCGCGCCAGCAGCTCGCCCACGGCCGCGGTGGCCGTTTCCTGCGTGCCAGCGGGCGCGGAGCCGTACCACTGCCCTACCACGTAGGGTGGGAACTGGAGCACCTGGACCGAAAGTGGAGCAGAACCGATCCGCGTGACGTGACTCACTCGGCCTCCTAGAGTTTGATTCGAAGCGGATACGAAGTTGATTATCGGCTGCCGCGACCGGGATAACCGATGCGATTTTTCGGTGCGGGCGCTGGTTGGAGCGGCGCCTTCTTTGCCGTTCCGGGCAAACGCGGGAACTGTGCCGGCGTAGGCTTTTGCTTCCCGATCCGAACGAGGCTCCGGCCGATGTCCGTGCCGGGAAGCGTGAGGACGGTGGTCTCCGGCTTGCTTCCGCCGAGGGCTTCCAGGGCGAAGGCCGCCTCCAGCGCCTCGTCGGCGATGTCGGGACCCTTCATGGCCACGAAGACGCCGCCGACCCGCGCGAAGGGGACACACCACTCGGCGAGTACATTCAGGCGGGCCACCGCGCGTGCCGTCACTACGTCGAACCTCTCCCGCAGGGGCGGCGCCACCGGCGGTCCCCCACTCTTCCGGGCCGGGAGCCTCTTGGGAGCCCCGGCCGCATCCTCCGCCCGGGCGTGGACCGTTACCACGTCCCGCAGGCCCAGATCCTCCGCAACGCGCTCCAGAAATCCGAGGCGCTTCTGCACGGCGTCCACCAGGGTGACCCGCAGGTGCGGATAAGCGATCTTGAGCACCAGACCCGGAAAGCCGGCGCCGGTTCCTACGTCTACCAGCGTCCGCTGGGCAGCGAAGTTTACTACCAGCGCGCACGAGAGAGAGTCCAGGAAGTGCTTGGTGATGATCTCGTTGGGATCGTCGATCGCGGTGAGGTTGAATCGCTGGTTCCACTCGCACAGCAGCGCCAGGTAGCGCTCGAGTGCTTCCAGTTGGGTGGGAGTGAGGCTCACACCCAACTCGGACGCACCCTGAACCAGGGCTTTCCAATCGGGAGACGCGTCCATCACTACGAGCCGGACGTGAGCTTCACGACGATGATGGCCACGTCGTCTCGCAGCCGCCCGTGCGCAAACTCGCTGGCGCGATCGTAGATGGCCGCCGCCACCTGCTCCGCACTTTCGGACGCGTGCTCCGCCACCACTTCCCGCACGCCCTCGCTCTGGAGCATCACGCCACCGGCCCGGGCTTCGGTTACGCCGTCCGTGAACATCGCCAGCACGGAGCCCGGCTCCATCAGGACCGTGTGCTCCGTGAAGGTCATCGTCTCGAAGGCGCCCACCATCCCGTTTACCGGTCCGGCGTCCTCGTCTTCGGCTGCCTCCGGGTCCGCATCGCCGTCTACGCGCACGCAGCCGCCGGGCGCCATCTCCATCAGGCGCGCGGTCTCGGGCTGGTACAGGATAGGCGGCGGATGCGCGGCGTTGGTGTAGGTGAACTCCCCGGTGCGAGTGTCCAGCACGCCGTAGAACATCGTGATGAACATGCAGTCTTCGGACATCTGGCTGTACAGCGCCCGGTTGAGGCGCGTGATCACCCAGTGCGTGGACGGGCTCTGGCCGGACTCCCGGGCATGCTCGAAGTTCTCCCGCGCGTAGGCGTAGAGCATGTCCTTCGCCTTGCCGGTGTAGATGGCCGCCGTGAGCCCTTTGCCGCACACGTCGCCGATCACGATGCCGAGGTGGTGACGGTCCAACTCGATGAAGTCGTAGTAATCGCCGCCGATCTGGGCCACTTCGGACGCCGGCTCGTACCAGGAGGCGAGCTGCACGTCCTGACGGCTGGGCGTGATGCTGAGGAAGCTCTCGGCCAGCGTGCGGGCCATGTGCCGCTCCTGCTGGATGGTGCGGGCCTGCTGGATTGCTCCGGCGGACATGAAGGCCACCGTGGTGGTCTGGTGCACCTGCAGATCCGAGAACCCGCGCTCCGAGAACGGCTGGTCCAGCGAGATAAGACCGATGGCACGGCCCTCGAACCGGAGCGGCACCAGCACCACGGAGCGCACGCCGGCCTGGTCTACCAGCTCATCCGGGAGCAGCGCGGTGAGCGCGGCTCCGCTGGCAACGGTGGCGCGCCCCGACTCGAGGATGCGCCGCACCTCGGGTCGCAGGTCCTGGACGGACGCTTCGATCCGGCGCAGCAGGCGCTCGTGCCGTTGGTCCAGCCCCACGGAGCCCCCGTAGATAAGCCCATCTGCGGTGGCAAGCCATACCAC
>JAJFMS010000931.1 GCA_020696885.1 Armatimonadota bacterium
CGAGGAGCGAGTCGATGGCGCGCTCCGCGATCTGCGCAGCCAGCTCCGCGCCGTAGCCGCAGGCGCGGGGCGCCTCGTGGACGATCACCACGCGGCCGGTCTTCCTGACGCTGGCGATCACCGCCTCGATGTCGAGCGGCCAGAGGGTGCGGAGGTCGATCACCTCTACCTGGGCATCGCCGCGGGCGGCCAGCTCGGCGGCTTCCAGGCAGGGCGGCACCATCGCGCCGTAGCAGAGCATGGTGACGTCCGAGCCCGCCCTCGCGATCCGGGCCACGCCCAGCGGGACCTCGTAGTCCTCGGTGGGCAGCTCTTCCTTGGAGCTGCGGTAGAGCCGCTTCGGCTCCAGGAAGATCACCGGGTCGTCGCTGCGGATGGCGGCTTTCAGCAGGCCTTTCGCATCTCGCGGAGTGGACGGAATCACCGTTACGAGGCCGGCGGTGTGGACGAAGTAGGCTTCCGGGCTCTGGGAGTGGTAGTGCCCGCCGCGAACCCCCGCCCCGTAGGGCGTGCGGATCACTACCGGGGCCGTGAACTGGCCGCCAGAGCGGTAGCGCACCTTCGCCAGCTCGTTCACGATCTGGTCGAACGCCGGGTAGATGAAGTCCGCGAACTGGATCTCCACGCAGGGTCGCGTGCCGGTCATCGCCATCCCGATCGCCACGCCGGCGATCCCGATCTCGTTGAGCGGCGTGTCGATGACGCGCTCTTCACCGAACTCCTGCTGCAGCCCCTCGGTGGCGCGGAACACGCCGCCCAGGCGGCCCACGTCCTCGCCGATGACCACGATCCGGTCATCGCGCCGCATCTCCTCCCGGAGTGCCTGATTGATCGCCTGCAGGAGAGTTACTGCCGCCACTTGCGTTTCCCCGGGCCGTGCAGTTTGCGTGGCCCGCCGTGCGTGTCAGGACTCCAGGAAGTCCGCTTGCTGTTCTCGGAGGTGCCAGGGCAGCTCCGCGTAGACGTCTTCGAACATCGTCTCCGGCTCGGGCGGGAGCCCGGCTTCGGCGGCTTCGATGGCGGCGGTCAGCCGCGCATCGGAGTCCGCAGCGGCCCGCTGCTCGTCCCCGTCGCTCCAGAGGTTCCGGGATTCCAGGTAGCGCCGCATCCGGATGAGCGGGTCCTTCTTCTTCCACGGCTCGATCAACTCGGGGTCCCGGTACCGCGTGGGATCGTCGGCGGTGGAGTGCGGACCCATCCGTTGGGTGACCATCTCCACGAACACCGGTCCGCTGCCGGAGCGCGCCCACTCCATCGCTTCCTGGGCCACCTGGTTCACGGCGAGGATGTCGTTGCCGTCCACGCGCACTCCAGGCATCCCATAGCCGATGGCGCGGTCCGTGAGGAACTCGGCCCGCGTCTGCTTCGCGCGGGGAAGGGAGATCGCCCAGCCGTTGTTCTTGCAGAAGAACACCACCGGGAGCTGCTGCACGGCGGCGAAGTTCATCCCCGCGTGGAAGTCGCCCGTGGAGGTGGCGCCGTCCCCGAAGTAGACCGCCGCCACGCTCTCTTCCCGCCGGATGCGCGCACTCCAGGCGGCGCCCACGGCGTGCGGGATCTGCGTGCCCACCGGGCTTGAGGCCACGGCGAACCGGTAGCGCGGACAGCCGAAGTGGTTGGGCATCTGCCGGCCCTTGAGGTAGTCCCGGTCATTCCCCATCAACTGGGCCAGGATCGCCTCCACCGGGTAGCCGCGGAACAGAGCCACGCCCTGCTCGCGATAGGCCGGGAAGACCCAGTCGTCGGGCCGGAGCGCCCAGGCGGTGCCGATCTGGAGCGCTTCCTCGCCGGTGGATGGGACGAAGAACCCCACCCGGCCCTGGCGCTGGAGCTTGACCAATCGCTCATCGAACGCCCGGACGCGAAGCATCCACTCGTACATGGAGAGCAGGTCTTCCGCCACGATCTCGGGCGCGTCGCCGAGCAGGGTGCCGTCGTCGTCCAGGACGCGGACCATGTTCGCACCCGCGCCACGCACGTAAGCGGAGCTGATGACGTGCGTAGACCGCGACCCCAATCCCTCAGGAGTGAACCTTATTTTCGACTCCACGGCATCCTCCAGAGCGTGCGGCTAACAGAGGCCGGAGTTCCAGCGCCTCGATCCGCCTGCCGCGGCCTCTCTGTCTTAGTCTTATTATCCGGGCGATGAGCGTGTCGGACCAAATGTAACTCCCATCGCCCGGCCGGAGGCGCGATTCTGATAAGCTTTCCGAATGGTATTTAGACCCTAGGGTAGCCGGGTCCGTTCCGGATTGTCGTCAGTCCGCTCCCAGTCGACCAGAGCGCTTCCTCGACCCAGCCGGTAATACCCGGGTGAAGCAGCGGTAACTCTCCCCGAGCGGGCGGGCGCCGACGGGGCGGATGAGGGACGGGCTGCACGTAACCGTGGAGGCTTGCCAGTTTATCACCGACATGGGGTATGGCTCGCGGGGAGTGTGCGGAAGCCACAGATACAGGGGCCCTGGGATTGAGTTCTGAAGTGAGAGATCGACCGATCGGCGTATTCGACTCCGGCGTGGGGGGCCTTACGGTCGCCCGGGAATTGCTGGAGCAGTTCCCGGAAGAAAGCCTGCTCTACCTGGGGGACACGGCACGGGTGCCGTACGGGCCTCGCGGGCGAGACACGATCCACCGGTTCGCGATGGAGATGGTGGAGTTCCTCCTGCACCACGAGGTGAAGGCGCTGGTCATCGCCTGCAATACGATCTCGGCCACGGCGGCCGCGGAGATCGCGGCGATGTCGCCGGTGCCGGTGTTCGACGTGGTGCATCCCACAGTGCGCGCCGCGGTGGCGGCCACGAAAACCGGCGTGCTGGGCGTGATCGGCACCGTGAGCACGGTGCGGAGCGGCATCTACGCGGAGTTGGCGCGCGTGATCCGGCCGGACGTCCGGGTGGTCGGGCGGGAGTGCCCGCTGTTCGTGCCGATCGCGGAGGAGCACCTGGCGCACCATCCGGTGGCCCGGCTGATGGCGGAGGAGT
>JAJFMS010000044.1 GCA_020696885.1 Armatimonadota bacterium
TTCGTTCGAAAGAGAACTCGGCCGCTCGGCGGGCGCCTGCCGCGCCCATCCGCCGTGTGAGCTCGGGATCGCCCAGTAAGCGAGAGAGGGCGGCAGCCAGCGCGGCCGGGTCGGCCTGCGGAACGATCAACCCGGTCTCGCCCTCGGCCACCACCTCCGGCATCCCGCCGGTGCGCGCCGCCACGACCGGACGCTCCAGGCTCATCGCCTCGAGCAGCGCAAATCCGAAGGACTCCGCCAGGCTGGGCAGGGTCACCAGCGTGCAAAGGGAATACAGCTCCGCCATGTCGCTGCGGCGCCCCAGGAACCGAACCGAACCTTCGACGCCGCGCGCCCGGGCCTCTTGCCGGATCTGGCCCGCGTGCGGCCCGTCCCCTGCCAGGAGGTATGTCACCGGCCCGCAGCGCCGCTCAATCTCCGGGATCGCCTCGAACAGGAACCGGTGACCCTTCTCTTCGTGCAGGCGCGCCACCATCAAGCAGATCGGCCGGCCATCCAGGCCCAGTTCCGCTCGGAGCGCCTCCACGCGCTCCGGCGAAGGTGCGGGGAGCGGCTCCATCCCGTTATAGACCACCCGGATGCTGCGGTCCGGTACCTGCTCCACCTGCATGAGGACCTCGCGGGTGGCCTCGGAGACCGCAATCACCCGATCGGCGTGCCGGGCGCAGAAGCTGTCGATCCGCGTGTGCCACCGCTTGTTCAGGCGGATGTTGTGGTCCGAGTGATGGCGCGTGAATACGAAGGGGACGCGGGCGAGCCGGGCCGCGAACAACCCCACCAGGGTGGGATCGAAACAGTGGGCGTGCAGAATCGCGCCGCGCTTCCGTAAGAGGCGCGCTAACCCGAGGATCGCCCGGGGATAGGCGAGGCGGCCCCGCGCGGCAAGATCGAAGGTCGGCAGGTCCATCTCCCGCATCCGACGCTGCAGGCCGCCGGGAGGGTTGAGCGACCCGATCGCCACCGGATGCCGCTCCCCGTCATGCCAGCGCGCGATCGATCGGAAGTAGGCCGTGTCCTGGGAAGCGTCGATCAGGTGCAGGACCGGACGCCCGCGGGTCTGGGTTGGCGCAGTCACGCGTTACGCCTCGAGCGCGGCGGTGCGGGCGGCCGGCGGGCGCTCTTGATAGCGCCGCAGCCCTTCGCGCACGCCCCGGTAGATCGCCACCGCTACGGCGATGTCGTAGGCCCACCAGTTGAAGGAGCTGCGGGGCGCCGACCGCTCCGCGGCCGAACAGAGCTGCCTCAGCAGCCAGCGGCCAGGCGGCGTGGCGAGGAGGGCCTTCGCCCCTTTACGCAGCACGAGGCCCGCCGGCTCGCGGCCCCAACTGACCGGTGCGTTCCGCCAGATCACGGTCCGGCGCGGGCTGGCATCGCCATACTTCCGCCAGAGCAGCGCGTCGGCGATGCTATAAATCCGCTGTCGCTCGCAGAACTGCTCCAGGGAAACGGAGGCCCAGTCGGAGTGCAGGGTGCGGATGCCGGGATGGTACAGCACCCGCACCCCCTGCTGCCGGGCACGCAGCGTCAGGTCCCAATCCTCGCTGCTGGGTGTGGTGAAACTCTCGTCGAAGCCGCCCAACTGCCGGAAGTCTTCCGCCGGCAGAGAGAGATTGGCCGCGGAGCCGCCCGGGGAGTCCGAGAGGCGGCCGGGGAGCTGCTGCTCGTGGAAGCGCTCCCAGACGGCGTTGCGGTACTCCCCAAACGGGGTCTTGCGCAGCTCGGGGGGATGCAGGATCCGGCCCGTGATCCAGCAGCCTTTGTTCGCAACCACCGCGCGCACGTGCTGGTCCACAAAATCCGGCTGCACTTCGATGTCGTCATCCAGGAAGATGAGCACTTCGCCGCGCGCTGCCGCTGCCCCGCGGTTACGCGCCGCCGCCGGACCGGCGTTCGCCTGCTTGAGGTACTGCACGCGGAAAGGAGCGGTCTCGGTCCACCGGCGAATCACCGCTTCGGTATCGTCCGACGAGCCGTCGTCCACCACCACGACCTCCCACAGCGCGGGGTCACGGCGGACCTTCGCCAGCTCGGTGAGCGTGGCGTCGATCAGGGAGGACCGGTTGTGCGTGGGGATGACGACGGAGGCGACTACCTGCGAGGTCGCGTCCGAACTCTTCGGCCGGAACCCCGGAGGCGCCGGTCCGATCCCGTTGCCGGCGACCTGTGAATCGATGGCGGGATAGCGCCGCAAGCCGCCGCGCACGCCGTGATAGATCGCCGCACCCACCGCGAGGTCGTAGGCCCTGCGGTTGAGCGAGCTATCCGGCGCCACCAGCTCCGTCAGCCGGCACCAGGAGAGCAGCGCCGCGCGTCCGATCGCGCCCGAAAAGACCCGCTTGGCTACCTTTTTCGCCACCAATCGAGGCGGGTCGGTTCCCCAGGCTACCGGGCTGTTCTCCCGGATCATGGGCGCGCGCGCGATCGAGTCGCCGTACTTGCGCCACAGGAGCACGTCCGAGTAGCTGTACAGGCGCTGGCGCTCGCAGAATCGGGGGAGGTCGATCGCCCAGTCGTTGTGGAGCACGGTGATGCCGGGATGGTACAGGATCCGAGTGCCGCTATTCCGCGCCCGGAAGCCGAGCTCCCAGTCCTCACTACTGGCGATGGTGAAGCTCTGGTCGAAGCCGCCCAGCTCCTCGAAGTCCTGCCGGGGCAGCGCCAGGTTTTGCGTGGTGACCCACACCGTCTCCTGCAACTGATCGCTCTGAAACGACTGATGGAACCGCTCGTGCTGGCGGTCGCGATACCGGCCGAATGGTGTCTGCTGCAGCTCCCGGGGCTGGAGCACCCGCCCGCCGATCCAGGTGTTCGGGTTGGCTTCCAGCGCGGTCAGGTGCAGGCGCAGGAAGTCCGGCTGCACGAGCACGTCGTTGTCGATGAAGATCAGGTATTTCCCGCGGGCCTCGGCGGCGCCCCGGTTGCGGGCCGCAGCAGGGCCGGCGTTCATCTGGCGGAAGAGCCGCACGGGCGCCCCGGTGCGCTCGATCCACTCCTGCACCGGAGCCTGGATGTCGCTTGGAGAACCGTCGTCCACGACCACCGCTTCCCAGCGGTCACGCGGATAGTCGAGGCGCAGCAGCGCCTCCAACGTCTGCAGGAGGGCGTCCGGCCGGCCGTAGGTCGGGATAACGATCGTTACATCCATGCGTTCATTGATTGATTACTGATCCGAGCATTGACTACTAAAGTCCCAGGAGTAATGGAGTGGCGGAGTATTGGAGTAGCAGGCACCAATACGCCAGTTCTCCAGCACTCCATTACTCCGTCCTCGTTAGCGGCTTCTGCTCCCATCAGTAAGACCGGTACCGGTGCGCCGTTCCCCGGCCGCTACGCCGCCTGCTGGCTCCCACGGAGCGACTGTACCTTCTGAAACCAGCCGTATCCCAGGTAGGTGGCCAGCCACAGCACCCAGTACCGGGGCTGCGCCGCAATCCCCGGATAGGCTCGGGTGGCGGCACGGAGCTGCGCGCGCGCGGCTGCTGGAAATCCGGTGAGGCACATCTCTTCCGCGAAGCACCAGGTACGATGGGCGATGCCGCGGCGGACGGCGGGACGCAGGCTGTGCAGCGCCGTGTGCGCCGCCGGCAGGTGCGCGAAGATATCGTCGAACATCCACTGCTCATCGCGGCCGTTGCGAGCGGTGGACATCACGCCGGTGGTGCCGCTCTGGCCGTGCTGCCGATAACGGGAGAGCGGCTCCGCCAGGTAAGCGACGGGCGCGTGGAGCGCCAGCCGGATCCACATGTGCCAGTCCACCCCCCATACGACCTGCTCCGTAAAGCGGCCCGCCGCCGCGAAGGCGGTCTGCCGCACGAGCACGCCGGCCGGGTTTACCAGGCAGCCTTCCAGCATCAGGCGACGCGCGAACGCGTCTCCGGGCACCACCTGGTCGTCCGGATAGGCTCGCTGGAGGTGCATCGGTCCGCCCGCGGCGTCGATGTGCTGCGCGCAGCAGAAGAGCATCCCCACATCGGGGTGGCGATCCAGCACCGGCACGGCGCGAGCGAGGTGCGTCGGGGCGAGGAGATCGTCGCCGTGCAGCAGCATCACGTACGGCGCAAGGGCCAGCTCCAGGCAGCGGTTCCAGTTTGCGGCCTGCCCCACCAGCTCCTCGAAGCGGATGTACCGGAGCCGGGGGTCCGTGTAGCGCGCGCACAGCTCCGGGGTGCCGTCCGTCGAGGCGTTGTCTACGACAACCAGCTCGAAATCGGTGAACTCCTGCGCCAGAACGCTTTCGATCGTCTCGCCGAGAAACCGGGCAGAGTTATAGGTAGGAATACAGACGCTGACGGCGGGCACGGTCGCTCCTAAGGGGTTGCAGCCTCACACTTATTGTGTCGGATCAAGTCCTTGATTGCATCCCCGCCGCCCCCCACCAGAATCGCCGGAATTACCAGAAGGTACGCATCCCAGAAGATCCGCGGCTCGCTCAGGCGTCCCACGAAGCACAGTCCACCGGCGTAGAGCAGCCCGATGATCGCCATGCCCCGGGGTAGCCCGGTGAGGCGCGGCAGGCCCGGTACGGCCAGAGCGAGCGGTAAAAACAGCACCAGCAGACGCAGCATCCCTTCCAGGGCTCCGGCTTCCGCCACCCAGTGCAGGTTGAAGCCCGCGGTGGCATCGTAGTCCGGCCCCGGGAACATCCAGCTCAGCGCGCCCCGAGCGGCGGCGTAACACGCGACCTGTGCCGCCGTGATCTTCCAGAGCGCCGGGAGCGTGGTCTTCCGCAGCCGTGCGGCACAGAACACCAGCACCAATAGGAGCGTGGACTCCCGGACAAACGTGCCGACGAGGATCAGCAGGCAGAGCGCCCCATACCGCTCCCGCTGGATGCACAGCAGCCCGGCCACCAGCACCAGCAGCGAGGGAAACGAATCCAGCACCGGGTTGGCGTAGAATCCCAGCGGCAGCAGACAGGCGAACAACAGCGGCGCCGCAACGGCAGCCGCTCCCCAACCGAGGCCGACCAGCAGTAGCTCCAGGCCGGTCAGAACGCCGCAGAGGGTCACGGTCCGGATTCCCAGCTCCACCGTGGTGAGCGGGATGCCGGTGCGGTCCCGAAGCTGCACGGCCGCCCACGGAACCAGGATCCGGCGCTGGATCGGCGTTTTGGACGTGAACGCTGCGATCTTCTCCGTGCCGTATCGCGTGCCCGCGTGGGGTGCGTTCGTCTCCCGCAGCCGGTGCTGCAGCGTGGCCAGCATCAGCGCGAGGGCGAAGTACAGTAGGAGCCGGAAGAGGCTGGGCGCCAGCGGTCTGATCGCAGTGCTAGTCAACCCGGTTACCGCTTCCTTCATCCGAACAGATCCTCACCCCGCCTGGACAACAGCCTTCTGGGGCCTGCGGCGCCTCTACTGGGCGGCGGCTTTCGCTTTGGGCTTCCAGCGCAGGCAGGGGGACTCGATCAGCTTCCAGCTCCCCCACGCGAACGCCAGCGCGATCGGCATGGCTGTGCCGAAGAGCAGCACCGGCGAGATTCCCGGAACGTGGCGCACCAGGACCTGCTGAATCGGGTAGGCGTACAGGTACGTGCCGTACGAGAGGTCCAGGTGGGTCATCCACGCGGGCGATTTCATCCGCGGATGCCAGGCCAGCCAGAACAAGACGTAGGTGCCGCAGATCGGCCAGAGCACGCGGAACAGCGGCAGGCTCAACAGCGAGCACGCGAGCACTCCCAGGCAGACCGCTGCCAAGGCTCCGGTGTGCGGGATCCGCTGCCGGTACATCAGGAACGCCGCCCCGGCCAGGAACGACGAAAGGAGCCGCGGCCACCGCCCTTGCCAGAACAACGGCAGCGGCACCCGCAGCTCATACCAGCAACTGTCTCCCCCGGCGGAACACCAGGCGAGCTGCGGCAGGAACTGCTGGACCGCGTAGAGCGTTAGAAAAGCCGCGAAGAGCCCCAGCAGCACGCCGGGGCGCCGGTAGGCGCCGAAGAGCGTTAGCAAGGGCACGACCAGGTAGCAGATGAACTCGGCCTGAATGGTCCATGACGAGCCGTTCAGGTACGGGTCCGGCGCATCCGCGAACGCGCCGGGCGTCTGGATCATCCCCAGCCGGACCAGGTCGAACAGGTAGCGAGGAAGACTCAGCTCCTGGTAGTAGGCCTGAACGTCCGGCACCCCGAGGGCAGCAAACCCGAGGGCACAGATCAGCCCCGCCGCCAGGTATCCCGGATAGATCCGCAGCACCCGCTTGCGCAGGTAGTCCCCAAACGAGCGGCTTCGCAGCCAGGAGGCCGTGATGAGACAACCTGAAACTGCGAAGAAGCTGTTGACGGCCAGATCGCCGAGCTCACCGGCCCAGGGAATGCGCTCCCGCTCCGACAGCGGGGTCAGCAGGGAGAAGGAGTGCGCGAGAATCACCCCCAGCGCCAGCACCAGCCGGAGCAGCGTGAAGTGGTTGGCCTTGGGCCGCAGATCCCACGCCGGTTCCTCTGCCAGGTCAGTTTCGCTCATCGCCAAGCCTTGCGGCTATGCGACGACCGCTCTCGATCGCCTCGAAGCTCCAGTGATAGCCCCACTCGCCGAACCGCCCGCACGGCAGGAGACCCACGCTCTCCATCCAGGGATGGATCACCTCCAGGCTGCGCTGGCGCTCGAAGTCGAACACCACGTAGCCGTAGGGGATGTCCATCTGGTCCTGGACGATGATCTCGTCGTCCGCCTGCAGCACGCCGGTGCGGACCAGAGCGTCCACGGTCCGCTCCAGCAGCCCCGCCTCGTCCAGCGGCTTGCGCTTGGAGTAGGCGATCTCGCAGCTCACGGAGCAGCACCCATCCGGCGCGTTGGAGGGCGCGAACTTGGAGGGGAAGCTGATCCGGAAGAACGGGATCTCGTGGTCGTAGAAGTAAACCCAATGCCCTGGCCCAATCTCTGGGCGGCGGATGCCGAGGTTGATGCACCGTACGGAGGTCCACATCAGCCGGTCCGCGGCGGCTCGCACCTCGTCGGGTGCGTCGGACGTCAGGCGTACCAGCGTCGGCAGCGGTACGGTGGAGATCGCTGTGTCGTACTGCCGCACGGAGCCGTCTGTAAAGGTGATCCGCCGCTCCGCCGCGTCGAGGCGTTCGATCCCGCAGCCCAGCCGCAGGTTCCGCACACCCTCCGCCAGATGGTCCGCGATGCGGCCGAAGCCGCCCTCGTCCGGGTAGGCGAACTCCGTCAGGTAGTTAAGCGTGTGCGGGTCCGGATCGATCGCACCGCGCACTACCTGCGCCAGGGAAGGGCGTGAGATCCGTCCACCGACCTTGGAGCCCAGCCACTCGGTGTTCAGCTCGTCCGGCTCCACGGTCCAGACCTTCCGCGCGTACTGGAACATGAACTCTTCGCTGAAGGCGCTTCCGAATGAGGCGTTGCACCAGTCCGCGTAGGTCCGCACTTCCGGCTCCGGTTGTCCGTTCGCTTCGATGAAGTCCAGCACGCACCGGGTCGCCTGCTCCGGGGGAAGCGCGTGGGCGTTGGCCTGCACCGGGTAGCGTCCCACGCGCTGCTCGCCGTAATTGTTCCAGATCTCCGCCCGGTGGGGCAGCATGTGGCCGGAAAGCGGCTCCCACACGAACTCGCGGGAGACGTCGTCCTTGCCGAAGAAGACGTGCGCGCCTTCGTCGAAGTTGAAGCCGTCCACGCGCTTGGTGCGAGCGTGGCCGCCGAGGTGCGGCTCCTTCTCGAACACCTCCACGTCGCCGCCCAGGTGGTACGCGGCAGAGAGTCCGGCGAGGCCCGCGCCCAGAACCAGCACGTCCCTAGCCATGCGAGGCCGGCTTTCTAAGCTCGATGAAGGCGAACCGGCTGGCGCTGGTGGAGAGCGCCACGACCTCGTAGCCCACGGCTTCACCCAGCTTCTTCACCATTTCCGGATGGTAGAACTTGAAGATCGAGCGCTTCGCGGGAGGGGTCTCCATGAACCACCGGAACCCCTGTTCGGACATGATGTTGTCGAAGTTGAACGCCACCACGCCGCCCGGGCGCAGCACCCGCCGGAACTCTTCCAGGAAGCTCATCATCCCATCGGCGTCGATGTGCTCGAACACGCCGTTCGCCACCACCAGGTCCACGCTCCCATCCGCTACGGCCGGCACGGCCGGGGTGTCGATCTGGTGGATCTGGTACTTCCCCTTCCCTTCCAGGTACTCACGGAGCCAGTCGCACGCCACCTGTGAGTAATCCACCAGGATCATCTCGCGGCATTTGCCGATCAGGTAGCGGGTGGCGCGGCCGGTGCCCGGGCCCAGCTCCAGCACCACGGAGTCAGGGGTCATGTGAGGGTAATAGTGCCGCTCCAGGGCCTCCCGGAGGGGGTCGTCGTTCCAGTCCTGATCCCCCACGTCGTTCGGGTCTTTGCCGGAGGCCTTCGCTTTGCGGATCCAGGCGAGGAAGTCATGGTCCCACGGCTTCAGGCGGCCTTCGGCCCGCACGATGCGCAGGCCGAGCGGGGCGAGCGCGTTATTGACAAGCTGCTTGATCATCCCAAATTCCCTACTAATTGATTGCTGCGGATTGTGGCGCGCAGGCCGGCTCGGAGATCCACCTCCGGTCGCCAGTTGAGCAGGCGTCGGGCCAGGGTAATATCGGCCCACGTGTCGTATAGCTCGCAGGAGGGCGCGGGGCGAGCGCCGATCTCCAGGGGAGCGGTCGTCTCGGTCAACTCCCAGATCGCCTCCGCGAGGTCGCAGAGCCGCGTGGGCTCGCCGCTGCCGATGTTGATCACCTGGCCCACCGCCTCCGGAGCCACCGCGGCCGTGAGGTAGGCGCGCACGACGTCGCCCACGTACACCAGGTCGCGCTGCTGCCGCCCGAGCGTCATCCGAAACGGCTCGCCGTTCACCGCGCAGCGGATGGCGTCCGCGACGAACATCTCCGCCGGCTGGCCCGGGCCGTACACCGTAAACGGCCGGAGCACCGTTACCGGGCACCCGGCGGCAGCCAGCGTCTGCGCCAACCCGGTGGCCGCAGCCCGCGAGATGCCGTAGGGGGTCGCCGGCCGCAGGGACAGCTCCTCATGGAGCGGTCCGGGCTGGTTGCCGTATTCTTCAGCGGAGCCGGTGCTGACGATCCGGCCTACTCCCGCCTCGGTGGCCGCGGCAATCAACCGCACCGTAGCGCTCACGTTCAGCTCCGTGCAGCGCACGACCGCCTCCGCGCCGCCGCGCGCGCGGGTGCCCGCCAGGTGGAACACGGTGGTGGGCCGCTCGCAGTCGAGGACCCGCCGGACGGCCTCGGCATCGAGCAGGTCCAGCGACTCACAGCGAACCCGGCCGGCGAGATCCGCCGGAAGAGGACACGCAGTGGCGCGCCGGGCTGCCAGCAGCGGGCAGGCCCCCAGCGCGACCACGGCCCGCGCCAGGTGCAGCCCGATGAACCCGGTCCCCCCGGTGATTAGGACCCGCTCGAGCGGATGACGCTCAGCCACCGACGCCCTGGCCTGCGCTGAGGAACCCGGTATACCACGCCAGGGTGCGGTCCAGCCCCTCGCGCAGCGTGAACTCCGGCCGCCACCCGAGCAGAGTGCGCGCCTTGGAAGCGTCCAGGTACTGGTGCGGAATCTCGTGAATCGCCTCGCCGCGTACATCCGGGTCCAGGTCGGTGCGGCCGGCGGCCTGCAGGATCTCCCGGACCAGCTCCAGTACGGTCACCTGGATCTCGTTGCTGAAGTTGAAGGCGTGTCCGATCAGTTCCCGGCGCTCCGCAAGCTGTTCCGCGAGGGAGAGGTAGGCGGACACGGCGTCCTCCACGAAGAAGTAGTCCCGGATGAAGCTGCCGTCGCTGCGGATGATCGGCCGGTCTCCTGCCAGGGCCGAGCGGATCGTCCCCGGAATCAGGCGGTTCCAATTCAGGTCACCGCCGCCGTAAAGGTTGCCGCAGCGGGTGACACATACCGGCAGCCCGTACGTCACCGCATAGCTCTGAGAGATCAGGTCGGCGCACGATTTGCTTACGTCGTACGGATGCCGGCCCTGCAGCGGCGCATCCTCCGTATAAGGCAGCTTCTCGTGCGTGCCGTAGGCTTTGTCCGAAGAGGCCACCATGATCTGCTTCACGGTCGGCGTCCGCCGGCATGCTTCCAACAGCGCCCAGGTACCCTGGATGTTGCTCTCGAAGGTGCTTACCGGGTTGCGGTTGGCGATGCCCACGATGGTCTGGGCGCCCAGGTGGAAGACGGTGTCCACCTCATACTCGCCCAGGGCGCGCTCCAGCGTGCGTTGATCCTCCAGGGCGCCGCGCACCACCTGGATTCGGCCCAGCGTGCCGGCGCGGAACAGCTCGCTCTCCGGAACCCAGTCCCGGACCAACCCCACCACGGCGGCACCGCGCTCCACCAGCCCGCGCGTCAGCCAACTCCCCAGCAGCCCGGTGCAGCCCGTGACCAGCACCGGACGCTGGGACCAAAATGAGTTCCGCTCGCTCACTAACAATTCTCCAATTCGGGTGAGACCTACCGAGGATGGAGTCATGGAGT
>JAJFMS010000932.1 GCA_020696885.1 Armatimonadota bacterium
GCTTCCTGAACACCTGAACACCTGAACACCTGAACACCGAACACCGCGCGCAGCGCTTTCAGAACCCCAGGGTCTGGGAGGCGCCCCCGGTTCCCAGGGCCTGGCTCTGGGCTGAGATGCTGCGGGAGACGAACTGCGCCAGCTTCGCGAGGGTCTTTGCGTCCGCGCGGTCGAGCTCCACGTACTGGGTGAAGCCGGCCTCGTTCTTGAAGTCCTGGAGGTAGGCGCCGATGCGCGGATCCTGCACGTTCACGCCCAGCAGCACGGAGACCAGGGACTCCATCGCCTCACCCTGGATCGCACGGCAGAGGGCGTCGCGGACGTGCTTTACGCCGAGGGTGGACGCGTTGTCCTCGCCGTCCGTGATCACGAACAGGATGCCGTTCACGGCGAAGTCCGCGTCCGTGAGCTGCTTGCCGTAGGTCGTCAGCGCCGAGATCGCGTTCTCCGAAGCGTCGTAGAGGGCGGTCGCCGAGCCGGTCTTCAGGATCTTGCGGTAGTCGTCCAGGCGGCACTGCTCCAGCAGCTTGAACCCGTGGACCTCATCCATCGAGCTGGAGAAGGTCACCAGCCGGACCATCAGGTTGTCCGCCCGCGGCGAGCGGCGGCAGGCGCCGACGATCTCCCGGAGGGCGTTCTCCATCTCCTTGATCCAGGGGCTCACACTGGGGGACACGTCCGTCACAATCGTGACCAGGGTGTATTCAGCCGCGCCCAGGTCATCCGGCCGGGTGGCCGAGTAGCCGTAGTGCCCGGTGGGCAGCGTCTGCTGCTGCATGCCGGCGTCATTCAGTAAAGGCATGGTCTTCTCCGTCTTCTCGGTAGCGAGTCCCGGCGGTCAGGCCAGGAAGTTGGCGGTGGTAGTGCGCTGCATGCCGCGAGCAGTCATCTCGCGGATGAAGTCCGACTGGAACTGCTCGAACCCCGGCACCGGGCTGGTGGCGTCTTCCAGCAGCACCAGGCGGCGGACGTAGGAGTCGTCGCCGAAGCTGTTGGCCACGTCGCGGACGGTGTTGGCCAGGCAGTGGCTGCCCGCTTCCCCAGCGATGGCCACGATATCCGCGTCCATCAGCGCCTGCACAAAGCGGGTGTTGAGCTGCGTGCCCGGGTCGGTGGGGTCCGGCACGTCCGCCGCCACGGCGGAGTAGTGCTCGGTCCACGGGTTCGAGCCTTTGGTGACGTAGTCCACCATCGCGAACCGGTGGCGCTCCCAGCCGAGCAGGGCGTCCCGCAGGTCCGGCATCACGCAGTGCCCCGGCGAGCCGATGAGGCAGTGCGGCGGCCAGATGCAGAGCGGGTAGCGGCCGTTCGCCTCCAGCGTCTTCACGTAATCCAGCATCCGGCGGTAGAGCCCCGGCAGGGTGGGGGACCACCGGCCGTTCTCCACGTCCGCCGCCGTGATGATGGTGAACGGGGCCGGGTGGCGGCCGTCCGAGCTCTTCCAGAAGATCGGGTGCGCCACATCGATCAGCCGGTGCGAGTCCAGAGTGACGTGGATGTCTTCCAGCTTCGGCGCCACGCGGCGGACCATCGCCGCGAGCCGCGAGATATCGGCTTCCGCGCCGGTGACGTAAAGGGCGCCGCGCGGATCGCAGAAATCGACTTGTGGGTCGATGATCACCAGGTGTACCTTCTGTGGCATTGCTTGCTCCTTAGCCCGCGGTGCGCCGGTCCATTCCGGCTCTCTTCGAGCTACACCCGCAGTATCGAGCCGGCGGCGTGACGGAACCGTGACGCCCGCAGAGGAAAAGCGTGACCCGCCCGGAAACGGACCGGAGATGCTGACTTCCGCACCCGAGCCGGGCTCGCCCCTGGCCATCCGCCTCCTGGGACCGTTCCACGCCGAGGTGGAGGGGAAGCCGCTGCCCCGCCTGCGCTCTCGCAAAGGGGAATGGCTGCTCGCGCTGCTGGTGCTGCGGGGCGACCGGCCGCAGAGGCGCGACTGGTTGGCGGAGACTCTCTGGCCGGAGAACCGCCCCGAGGATGCGCTCGCCAGCCTGCGGCAGAGCGTAAAGGACCTCCGCGCGGCACTCGGCGACCAATCCTGGCGGCTCGGGCCGCCGGGTGGCCGCACGCTGCAGTTGGACCTCGCCGGCGCCTGGGTAGACCTGCTTGCTTTCGATGAGTGCGTCCACAAGGGGGACCCGGATAGCCAGGCTAGGGCCGCGCGGCTCTATGCAGGCCCGGTGCTGGAAGGCTGCTCCGAGTCGTGGGTGCTGGCCGAGCGGGAGCAGCGGGAACAGGCCTACCTGCACGCCCTCGAGTGGCTGGCTCGCGACGCGGAGGCCCGTGGCGACCGCCGAGCTGCCGCAGGTTACCTGCGCCGGGCCGCGGCCGTCTCGCCGCAGAGCGGCGCCCTCCTCCGCGCCCTGATGGTCACGCTGGCCGAAGCCGGGGAACTGCACGCCGCCGTGGAGGCGTACCAGGAGCACCGGCGCCACCTCTACGTGGACTGGAACGCGGAGCCGGAGCCGGAGACCACCGCCCTGTTCCGCCGGCTCCGCGCCGGCGACTACACCCGGCTGCCAACCGCCGAGCAGACGCCCGTGTTGGCTCACGCCGTGCCCGGATCCTTATCACCGCTCCTCGGCCGCGAGCGGGAGCTCATGGAGGTCGAGGGGAAGCTCCTCACCGGGCGGCTGGTTACGCTCACCGGGCCCGGGGGAGTGGGAAAGACCCGCCTCGCGCTCGCGGCGGCAGCCGAGGCCGGTCGCCACTTCGCGGGAGGTGCGGCTTTCATCGAGCTCGCCGCGGTCCGCCATCCCACCCAGCTTCCCACCGCCATCTCGGCCGGCCTGGGTCTGGAGCCGACCGCCGCCACCACCGGAGAGCTGATCGGCGCGCTGAGCGGCCGGCAACTGCTCCTGGTGCTGGATAACTGCGAGCACGTCCTCGCCGCCAGCGCCCAGGCGGCGCATGCCCTGGTGTCCGGCTGCCCGGGCCTGCGCATCCTGGCTACCAGCCGGGAGCGGCTGGG
>JAJFMS010000933.1 GCA_020696885.1 Armatimonadota bacterium
ATCTGAACTTGACATGCGTACCTTACCAGAAGCCCACCGCGAATACAAGTGAAAGTTGAAGGAAACGTGAATTAATCGACGAACTATCTGGTAGATCACCATTTCCGTAAGGAGCGCCACGAAGCGTCATCAGAGCCGCCGCGAGTTCTTGGGAGAGCTGGGTAAGGGGATGCTGGTGGCCGGGTTGGGGGCCGGCGCCGCCGAGACGCTGTCGGTCCGCGGCGCGCTGGCCGAAGATGGGCCGGAGACCCTCTCCTTCGGGAACATGGAGCCGCTGGTGGGGCTTATGCAGGATATGCCGCCGGATGCCCTGCTGCCGCTGCTGGTGGAACGCCTCCGGCAGGGGACCGATCTGCGAGAGCTGGTGGCGGCCGGAGCCCTGGCCAACGCCCGCACCTTTGGAGGCGAGGATTACATCGGCTTCCACTCCTTCATGGCGCTGGCCCCTTCCTATTACATGTCGCGCGAGCTACCGGCGGACCGCCGCGCCCTGCCGGTGCTGAAGGTGCTCTACCGCAGCAGCGCGCAGATCCAGGCCAAGGGCGGCCGGAAGTCCGAGGTGCTGCAGCCGATGGACGGCGCCGGAGCCTCCCTCGCCGCGTCGCCGCAGGAGCTGCGCAAAGCCGTGCTGGCGCGGGACATCCAGGGGGCGGAGCGGCACTTCGCGGAGATCGTCCGGCAATCGCCGAAGGACGGCCTGGAAGCGCTGCAGCCGCTGGTGGACGACGAGCTGGACGTGCACCGCGTGGTGCTGGCCTATCGCGCCTGGGGGATGCTGGACCTCGCCGGCCGGGAGCACGCACACACGATGCTGCGCCAGTCCGTGCGCTACTGCGTGAACGTGGAGAACATGCGCGCCAGGAGCAAGTATCCCGAGTCCCCGATCCGCACTATCCTGCCGCGGGTGCTGGACCGCCACAAGCTGCTGGAAGCGCAGCCCGGGTCGCGCCGCGCCGATGATACCTGGGTGGAGCGCACGGCTCATGCCATCCTCAACGGCACGGCGGAGCAGGCGGCCGACCTCGCCGCCGGCGCCCTGGCGGACGGTATCGATCCCACCTCGATCGGCGAGGCGCTCACCCTGGCCGCGAACATGGAAGTCCTCCGCGACGGTGGCCGCTCTGAGCGCCAGGCCCAGCCCGGCAAGCCGGCGGGAAGCGTCCACGGCGACTCCCTGGGGGTCCACGCCTCGGATGCCGTAAACGCGTGGCGGAACATCGCCTCCGTCAGCGGCCCGCGGAACGAGATCATCAGCCTGGTGACCGCGGCCTCGTTCGTGGCGCAGAGCAGCCGGTTCGCCGCGCGAGATCCGTACCCGTGGCCGGAGCACCTGGCAGCCGTGCGGCCCACCGATCCGGCGGCGCTGCTGGCCGAGGCCGACGCCGCCATCCGCGCTGGTGACCAGGTCCGCGCCTGTGCGGTGGTGCAGCGCTACGGCGAGTTGGGCCACCCGGCCGCGCCGGTATTCGAGCTGATGCTCCGCTACGCCACCAGTGAAGACGGCTCCCTCCACGCAGAGAAGTACTACCGTACCGTCCGCGAGGAGTTCGCACGCACCCGCCGTGCCTTCCGCTGGCGCCAGCTCGTGGCCCTCGCTCGCGTGACCGCCAGCGAGTTCGGCCAGCCCGCACCCGGCTACGAGGCAGCCTGCCGGCTCCTCAAAGTCGGCGATTCGCGGACCGTGCGGGCGTAGGAGACCTCTCCCCAGCCTTCGGCCACTCCGCCCCGGGGCGGAGTGGCTGGATCGCTCACCCGGCAGGTCGGGGTGTCAACCACTCGGAGCCGTCGGCGAGGAGGCGGTCGAAGTAGTCACGGAGTTGGCTGACGGCCGTGTCGTAGGGCTCGATGCTGTGGTAGGAGCGCGCCAGCATGACGGCGCCTTCCATGGTGGTGAGCACGAACAGCGCAAGCTGCTGGGAGTCCGCGCTCTCCGGCAGCCGGCCGGAGGCATCCTCCACCCACTGCTGCACGTACGCGCGCCAGGCCGTGAAGTTCTCCCCGATCAGCCGCCGCGCCGCCGGATGGCTTTGCCCGATCTCCAGCGCCAGGTTCCCGATCGGACAGCCCCACTGGTAGTCGCTCTCCAGCAGCATCCGGCGGTAGCCGTCCAGCACGCCGAAGATCCGCTCGATCGGATCGCTGATCCGTTCCAGCACCGGCTGGATCACCGCGGGGCAGAGCAGCTCCTGGTACCGCTCCAGCACCGCCAGGAGCAGGTCTTCCCTAGTGGAAAAGAAGTGGTACAGGCTGCCGCTACGAGCCCCGGCTTCCTTCAGGATCTGCGCGACCCCTGTAGCCCCGTAACCCTGGCGTAGGAACAGGAGCCGAGCCGACTCGATCAGCCGCTCACGCGTGTCCTTTCGTGGTTCCGGCTCCTGGGTCGGCATGGTTGATTGATTACTCAACCAAAGCATATCGCTCCGCGCGTAAGTGCGAGCCCGCGGAAGGGCGATTTACGAAGTGCGAATGCCGAATGGGGAATGAGTGCTGGGAACGGCTACGTGAAGGCCAAGCCGGCGCGTCGTCCCAGGAAGGGGGAGAACCGAACCACCCGGCATCCGGGGTGATTGCGGCTTTGCGGGAGGGTTCCCGAATGTCGAGGACACCGGCGGTCTGGCGACACGCCGGCTACAGGGGACGGCAGCATCGTTCGGCGGTGAAACCGCCCGTCCCGAGCGGCGTCGAACCCACCTGAACACCTGAACACCAGCGCTTCTCTACTTGAACCCAGCCATGGCAATGCTGCGGGTGAAGAACCGCTGCGCGAACAGGAACACGGCCAGCACGGGAAGGATCACGAACGTGGCCGCGGCCATCATCAGCGGGAAGCTCATGACGTAGAGCCCGCTGGAGAGCGCCGCCACCGCGAGGGTGAGTGTGCGGAGCTCGTCGCTCTTTACCACCATCAACGGCAGGATGAAGTCGTTCCACGACCCCATGAACGTGAAGGTAGCGAGAGTGGCGAGCGCCGGCCGGG
>JAJFMS010000934.1 GCA_020696885.1 Armatimonadota bacterium
TTCGAGCATCCCGAAGCGCACCTCGAAGTCGTTCTCCACCCGGATCAGGGATGCTTCCCGCAGCTCCTGGAGTTGATCCATTGCGTCCCGTGCGGCACTCACGGCTTCCACCGCCGGGAGGAACCCCCCTCCACGAAAGACACACAATGCCCGGAAGAAGTTGCGCGATTCCGGGGACAGGAGGCGATAGCTCCAATCGATGGCGGCGCGCAGCGAGCGATGACGAGCCGGCACGTTGCGCTGTTTCGTGGTCAGGAACTCGAACCGCCGCTCGATCTGCTCCAGCATCTGCCGCGGTCCGAGGAGCCGCGCGCGCGCCGCTGCCAGCTCCAGCGAAAGTGGAAACCCCTCAAGGCACACGCACAACCGCGCCAGGTCTTCGGCGTTGTTCCGGGTGATCTGGAAGTCCGGGCGGATCAAACGCGCCCGTTCCACGAACAGCCGCACGCATTCGTTGGCGGCGAGGTATGCGAGGCTGGCGCCCGGCGCCGGCAGCGGCAGCGCCTCCAGGGCCAGCTCTCGCTCCCCGCTCAGGTTGAGGATCTGCCGGCTGGTAACCAGGCACTTGAGGCTGCCGGATCGCTCCAGGAGGCGGCTAACCAGATGCGCCACATCATCCGTCAGGTGCTCCGCGTTGTCCAGGATGAGCAGCGCCGGCCCCCCGGAGAGGGTCTCCGCCAGCCGAGCAAACGGATCCCCCCCTTCCGCCACCAGGAGCCCGAACGCGGTGACCACCCGCACCAGTAGCTCGTCCGCGCTCTCCAGCTCCGCCAGGTTCGCCTGCGCGATCCTACCCGGATAGCTCCCTGCCAGCGCCCGTCCAACCTCCAGGGAAAGCCGCGTTTTGCCCACCCCGCCCGGTCCGGTTAGCGTAACCAGCCGCGTCTCCGGAAGGGTATCGACGGAGCCCGGGGCCTCGGGTCCGAGCAGGCTCGTAAGCACTGACAGCTCTCTCGTCCGCCCGAAGAACCGGGTCACCGGAACCGGCAACCGCGCATCCGCGAGGCGGAGCACGGTCCCAGTAGATCCGGTTCCGGAGCTCCCTATCTCTGGACTGAGTGCGGAGGCAACTCCCGGGCGTGCCGGCTCTATCAGCAACCCGGGAGCGGCTGCCGGGACCACCCCGGCCTGGATCTGCAGCAGGAGTTGATACGTGGTCCGCGATGGAGTGGTCTGAAGCTCTGCCTCGAGGAGACCGCTCAGCACCTGATACTGCTGCACGGCCTCGTGAAGGCGCCCCATGCTAGCCAACAACCGCATCAGTTCACGGTGAGGCTCCTCCGCATAGGGCTCCGCGGCCACCAGTTGGCCCAAGCAGCCAACTGCGCTCTCCAGATCTCCGGAGCGCTCGTGGGCATGTGCCAGCCTCCGGAGCGCGTATTCGAAGCGACCGCGCAGGCGGCTGCGCTCCACCAACACCCAGTCGTCGTAGTGTCCTGGCAGCAGCTCCCCGCTGTACCAGGCTGTCGCTTCCTGCCAGTGCGCGGGGCCAAGCACCGTAGCACGCTCGGCTCGGCCGAGGGCCGCTTCGAACTCCTCGACATCCGTCCCGGTGGTATCAGGATTCAGCCGTACGTGAGACCGATCGGCGATCAGGACCGCGCCGTGCGTGGTACCGGGCGGCTCAAGCTGCTGCCGCAGTGAAGAGAGCGCCACCCGGAGCTTTCGCCGTGCGGTTTCCGGCTCATCGTCCGGCCAGGCGAGGTCGGCCAGCTCTTCGCGGGAATGACTTCGCCGCCGGTAGAGCGCCAGATAGGCCAGGAGTGTTGCTGTGTAACGGGTTCGGAATTTTCCCACCGTCTCATCCGGACGAGCGGCGGTGAGTTGGCCCAGAAGGCGGATGTCCCAGCGGATTACCATGCAGACCGTGCGAATTGACCGTGCGAATTGACCGTGCTAAGGAAGAGGCGGACGAGAAGGCGCCGTCAGTATTGTCGGCGCAACGGCTCGCTTGGCACGCCAGTGGGTCCTCAGGCGTTGTCCTGCTCTCCCCCCTGATAGTAGATGTGGCGGGCGCTGGTCTTCAACACCACCGCGGTGCACAGGATCACCAGAAGCAGCAGGACCCACGCCATGGCGCAGGCGTAGCCCATCTTGAAGTCCGTAAAGGCGATGTTGAACAGGTAGAGGCTGTAGAACGTGGTGGAGTCCACCGGGCCGCCGGTGCCGTTGGTCATCACGTAGGCGGGGGTGAAGAACTGAAACGCGCTGATGAGTCCCATGATCAGCGTGAACAGGATCTGCGGGCTGATGAACGGCAGGGTCACGTTGCGGAAGCTGTCCCAGCGCCGCGCTCCGTCCAGGCTGGCGGCTTCCTGCAGCTCCTTCGGGATGTCCTGCAGGCCCGCCAGGAAGATGATCATCGCGCCGCCGACGTTCCACAGGCTCCAGAGGATGATGGCCGGCTTGCTCCACTCCGGGCTCTGCAGCCACCCGGGGGCCTCCTTCATGATGTGGAGTGAGCGCAGCACGTGCATGATCCCGCTGGACTGCAGCAGGTCGTTCACGGCGCCTTCCTGGGGGGAGAGCAGCCACACCCAGAGCACGGCGGACGCCACCACCGGCACCACGGACGGCACGTAGAAGCAGGTGCGGTAGAACGCCAGCCCGCGCACGCCGGTATTGAGGAGCATCGCCAGCCCCAACGCGATCGCAATTCCCAGCGGCACCGCGAAGGCCGCGTAGTAGAGCGTGTTCCCCAGCGACGTGTAGAACAGCGAGTCGTGGAAGAGGTGCTCGTAGTTGACCGTGCCCACCCAGCGGGGCGGCGTGAGCACCCGGTAGTTGCAGAAGCTGTAGTACAGCGAGGCGAGCACCGGATACGCCGTAAACCACAACAGCCCGATGATCGCCGGGAGCGCAAACGCGATCCCGCTCCACTGCCGCTGACGAGCCCGGGCGGCACGGGCGATGGCGAGGTTTTTGGAGGTCATTTCGGTGTTCGGGTGTTCAGGTGTTCGGGTGTTCAGGTGT
>JAJFMS010000935.1 GCA_020696885.1 Armatimonadota bacterium
ACATCGACCTCGTCCGCCCGCTCGGCCTCGCCGGCATCCGCTCCGCCGTGGTCGCCAACCCCGGCGACCCGATCCGCTCCTCGCGGTTTACGGAGCAGGTGATCGACTGGCTGGACCCGTGGAAAGAGGCGGACGCCCTCGTGGAGCGTCTCCTGAAATTTGCGGAGACGCAGCCGGAGAAGCCGGTGCTCTTCTATGAGGAGGACCGGGACCTCTTGCTCGTGTCCCGCCACCGGGACCGACTGGCCCGCGGGTTCCGCTTCACCGTACCGGACGCAGAGCTGGTGGAAGATCTGGTGGATAAGTCGCGCTTCCAGGCCCTGGCCGAGCGGGAGGGACTTCCGGTACCCGCCACGCGCCGGTTGTCACCCGGCCGCGGCTCCCGGCTCGAGGACGTGGACCTCCGCTTCCCGATCATCGTGAAGCCGATTACCCGGCGCACGGAGGCGTGGGTGCCGATCGCGAAATCCAACAAGGCCCTCCGCGTCGAGGACCATGCCGCCCTGGCCGCGCTCTGGAGCCGGCTGGCGGAGGCAGACCTGGAGGTACTGGCGCAGGAGCTGATCCCCGGACCGGAGACGCGGATCGAGAGCTACCACGTCTACGCCGCGGCGGACGGGCGGATCGCCGGGGAGTTTACCGGGCGGAAGGTACGCACCTATCCCGCCGAGTTCGGCTACAGCACCGCGCTAACGGTGACGGACGAGCTGGACGTGGCGCGGCTCGGGCGGTCGCTGGTGCAGCGGCTCGGTCTGCGCGGCGTGGCGAAGTTCGATTTCAAGCGCGCGGAGGACGGGCAGCTCTACCTGCTGGAGGTCAACGCCCGCTTCAACCTCTGGCACCACCTGGGAGCCGTAGCCGGCGTGAACCTGCCGGCGGTGGTCTTCAAGGACCTGACCGGTGAGGTCCCGTCCGAGAAGACGGCGGCCCGGCCCGGCATCCAGTGGTGCTACCCCTGGTACGACGCCCTTGCCGCGCGGGAGTGGGGCGTCTCCCCCACCGCCTGGATCCCCTGGATGCTCCGGTGCGAGGCGAAGTCCGCCGTAGCGCTGGACGACCCGATGCCGTTCCTGCGCGGCGTCCTCTGGCGACGCATGGCCCGGCGTTTCGATGGAAAGCACGCGTAGTCTCTCATGCGTTATGGTCTGATCTCCGATATCCATGCTAATCTCCACGCCCTCGACGCCGTGCTCCACGCCCTCCATGCCGAGGGCGTGGACGCCTACCTCTGCGCCGGCGACCTGGTAGGCTACGGCCCGTTTCCCAATGAGTGCGTAGACCGCTTGGCGGAGCTGGGCGCGACCTGCGTGGCGGGCAACCACGACCTCATCGCCCTGGGTCTCCTCTCGGACGATCGCTGCATCCCGCTCGCCCAGCGCAGCCTGCGCTGGACCCGAGACGAGCTGCGCGACGATACCCGCCAGTTCCTGCAGGCGCTGCCGCGCCGCGTGGAGATCGAGGCCGAGACGGTGCTGGCCCACGGCAGCCTGGACGACCCGCAGGAGTACGTCACCCGGCCGGCGCAGGCGGAGCAGCAGTTGCGGCAGTTGACCACCGCCTTCCCGGCCGCACGCCGGCTGGTGCTGGGGCACACGCACCGGCAGTGGCACTTTACGCCCGGCTGGACGGTCCACCCAGCCACGTCGGCCGAACCGGCGCCGCAGGGACCGGTCCTGATCAACCCGGGGAGCGTGGGCCAATCCCGCGACCGCTCTCCGAACGCACGGTTCGGGATCCTGGACCTGGAGACCGGTGACGTGCTGCTGCGCGCCGTGGCCTATGATGCGGCGGCGTGCCGGGACGCACTGCGGAGCCGCGGCCTTTCCCCCGCATCGTGTCACCTCAATCCCTCACGGGCTGCACGCCTCACGGGGAGGCTGCAGCGCCTCTTTGGGGCGGCAGTATCCGCCGTACCCTTTCCCTCCGGTCGCGCCGAGAGGATTTGACCGCTCTCAGCGTCGAACTGGAGGTGATCGTTCCTCACACCCGTCGCAACGTTCGGCGCCGGGCGACTCGACCGGAACACGCAAGGCACGACCATGTTTGACCGAAACCCGATCTCTCGCCGCGAGCTGCTGCGGCGCTCCGCCCTCGGAGCCGGCATTGCCGCCGTCCCGTTCCTCGCCGACGCGGCCCGCGCCGAGAAGCCGTACGGCCCGTTCAAGTTGGGCCTGCAGAGCTACTCGCTCCGCGGCTACCAGCCGCTCGACGCAGCCCTGGCGCAGAGCAAGATCCTCGGGGTCCACTATTGGGAAGGCTACAGCGCGCACGTGCCGCTGACCACCGACCCGGCGCAGGTGAAGGAGATCCTGGACAAACTGAAGGCCGCCGACGTGAAGCTGATGGCGCACGGGGTGTCCCGGTTCACGTCTGACGGCGCCGCCAACCGCAAGATCTTCGAGGCGGCGAAGCTGCTGGGGGTCCAGACCCTGAGCGCGGACCCGGACCCGAACTCCTTCGACAACCTCGAAACGTTGGTCGACGAGTTCAAGATCAACATCGGCATCCACAACCACGGGCCGGGCCACCGCTACGACAAGCTGCAGCAGGTGGTGGACGCGGTGAAGGGCAAGCACAAGCGGATCGGCGCCTGCGCGGACCTGGGGCACTTCCTGCGCTCCAGCGAGAACCCGGTGAAGGTGATCGAGACCCTCGGCGAGCGCGTCCACGGCGTGCACCTGAAGGACGTGAAGGGCACCACGCAGTTCACCATCCTCGGCCAGGGCGACATGGATCTGGTGGGCGTGCTGAAGGCGCTCAAGGCCCTGAACTACAAGCAGGTGCTGGCGCTGGAGTACGAAGAGAACCCTCAGAACCCGATCGCGGACATCCAGGAGTGCCTGGCCGCCGTGCGCAAGGCCGTGGAGAAGATCTAGCGGTCATAGGGAAACGGGGAAATGCGGAAATGGGGAAATGAAACTCCCCATCTCCCCTTTTCCCCCATTTCCCCCATTTCCCCCATTTCCCCCA
>JAJFMS010000936.1 GCA_020696885.1 Armatimonadota bacterium
GGACCTTCGTGGCGGACTGGGCGGGGCAATTCGACTTGCTCTACCTCCCGAGCTTCACCGCCGAGATGGCGACCCACGACGTGCGGCCCGCCACGGTAGTGCTGGAGCGGGCCTTCGTTATCGACGCGCCGGAGGCGAGGGCGGCCCTGAGGCTCGGGGCGACGGAGGCAGTGCATGTGTTGACCCGCGTCCGCCGGGTCGGCGCGCAGCCGATTGTGCTCCAGAGCTCGTACCTCGGCGGCGCGCTGCGCGAAGTGGTGGAGCGGTATACCCCGGACCGTTCGCTGTATGAGATGGTGCGGGAAGCCACCGGCCGCGCCCCGCTGGCGGCGGAGGAGACCCTGTGCGCGTTGGCCCTCGGCCCGGACGCCGCCGCGCTGCTGGCAGTGGAGCCCGGCGCCCCCGGCTGGATCGCCGCCCGGACCACCTACGATGCCGAGGGGCTCCCCCTCGTCTACGACGAAGCCTTCTTCCCGAGCGAGCGCGTGGAGCTTCAGCTCAGCCGACGCGCCGGACAGACCCGATTTGAGTACCGGATCAAGCCAGGAGAACAGCAGTGAGTGAAATGGAAGTACAGAGCTTACCGGATGAGCGCGGCCGGTTTGGGGAATACGGCGGCCGCTTCGTGCCGGAGACCCTCATGCCCGCGCTGGAGGAGCTGACCGAGAAGTACCTCCAGGCCCGGGACGACCCGGAGTTCCAGAAGGAGCTGCAGTATTACCTCCGGGAGTTCGTGGGCCGGCCGACGCCGCTCTACTTCGCGGAGCGGCTGACGGAGCACTGCGGCGGGGCGAAGATCTACCTGAAGCGGGAAGACCTGAACCACACCGGCGCTCACAAGATCAACAACGCGCTGGGGCAGGTGATCCTCGCCAAGCGGATGGGCAAGCCACGCATCATCGCGGAGACCGGCGCGGGCCAGCATGGCGTGGCCACGGCTACTGCCTGCGCGCTCCTCGGCTTCAAGTGCGAAGTCTACATGGGCTCCGAGGACATCGAGCGGCAGCGGCTCAACGTCTTCCGGATGCGGCTGCTGGGCGCCCAGGTGATCTCCGTGGAGAGCGGCAGCAAGACGCTGAAGGACGCCATGAACGAGGCGTTCCGGGACTGGGTGACCAACGTGCGGGACACGCACTACGTGATCGGCTCCGCGGCCGGCGCGCACCCGTACCCGATGATGGTCCGCGACTTCCAGGCTGTAATCGGCACCGAAGCCCGCGCCCAGATCCTGGAGAAGGAAGGTCGCCTGCCGGATGCCGTGGTGGCCTGCGTGGGCGGCGGCAGCAACGCCATCGGCATGTTCTACCCGTTCGTGCGGGACGAGAGCGTCCGGCTGCTGGGGGTCGAGGCGGCCGGTCACGGGCTGGACGGCAAGCACGCCGCCACGCTAGTCGCCGGGTCGCTTGGGGTGCTCCACGGCGCCCGGAGCTACCTGCTGCAGGACGAGCGCGGGCAGGTGCTGGAGACGCACTCCGTGAGCGCCGGTCTGGATTACCCGGGCGTGGGGCCGGAGCACAGCTATCTGAAAGACACCGGCCGCGCCGAGTACTTCCCCTGCACGGACGAGCAGGCGCTCGAGACGTTCCAGATCGTCTGCCAGAAGGAAGGGATCATCCCCGCCCTGGAGTCGGCCCACGCCGTCTGGTATGGGATGCAGGCCGCCCGCGAGATGTCGCCGGACCAGATCCTCATCGTCAACCTTTCCGGCCGCGGCGACAAAGACGTCGAGCAGGTCCAGCGCATCCTCTCCAACGCCCAGGCATCCGGCGCCCACTAAGCGTTTTCGAGCACCCAAATACCATGTCGCGAATATCCAAACGATTCGAAGCGCTCCGGGCCGACGGCCGGAAGGGGCTGGTCGTCTACATCATGGCCGGTGATCCGGACCTGGACACCACCCGCAAGCTGATCCTGGAGCTGGAGCAGGCCGGCGCAGACATCATCGAGCTGGGCGTGCCGTTCACCGATCCGCTGGCGGACGGCCCCAGCATCCAGGCCGCGAACGAGCGCGCCCTGGCGTCCGGCGCCACGCTGGACAAGATCCTGGACCTGGTCCGCAGCCTCCGCGAGGAGACCCAGATCCCGATCCTCTTGATGACCTACTACAACCCGATCTTCCGCGCGGGCCAGGAGCGGATCGCTCAGGCGGCCGTGGACGCGGGCGTGGATGGGATGCTGATCACCGACCTCCCGCCGGAAGAGGCGGACGAATGGCGGACGATCTCCATCGCCGCCGGGCTGGACACCATATTCCTGCTGGCGCCCACCAGTACGGAGCAGCGGATCCGGATCGCATCCCGCGCGGCCACCGGCTTCGTCTACTGCGTCTCCCGCACCGGCGTGACCGGCGTCCAGACCGACCTCCCGCCGGACCTGCACGGGCTGCTCGACCGCATCCGCGCCGAGACGAACCAGCCGGTAGCCGTGGGTTTCGGCGTGAGCACCCCGGAGCACGTGCGCCAGATCGGCGAGTGGTGCGATGCGGCGGTGGTCGGCAGCGCCGTGGTGAACCTGATCGCCCGCGACGGAACGCACGCGGTGACATCGGTCGGCCGGTTCGTACGCGAGCTCAAAGGCTGATAACGACCGAACAAGGTGTAGCCGGTCTGATCGTAAATCGAGGTAAATGCTCTTCCCGTACGCCCAACTCAAGGACTCGGCGTTCCTGATCCGTGAAGGACCGCGCGCCCGCGTCTATCGCTGCCCGGCGCTGGACGCGGGCGAAGGGGACCCGTCGGTGATCTTGAAAGAGATCACCGACGAGGGCGAGTGCGGCTTCACGGACTGGGCGAGCCTGGAGTTCCTCGCGAGCGTCCCGAACGCCGTGCCGCTCGTGCCGCGCTTCCTCGAAGGCGATGTCGATAGCCGGGCGTATCTGGTAGAAGACCTCGGCCCCTCACTATCGCTCGACGATGCCCTCACCGCGGACGATCCGGCAGCCGCCGTGCAGCAGTTAACGGAGCTGG
>JAJFMS010000045.1 GCA_020696885.1 Armatimonadota bacterium
GGCATCGTGGGTGGTGAGCGAGAACGTGACGCGCTTCCAGTTCATGGTCACGTCCGGATGGTGATCCGCCGCCTCGGCCTCGAAGCCCACACGCGTGACCGCGGCGATGGCGTCCGGGTAGGTGGGGAGGTCGAACTTCTTGCTGATGGCGTCGTTGGCGAGACACCAGCCGGACAGGGACTCCATCTCTTGCTGAATCTGGGCCTGGGAAAGTCTGGGCATTGCGGCATCCTCCGAGTAGCTCGAACTACCAAGACAGTGTACGACATCCCCGCAGCGGATCGCGCTGGGAGGCGGGGAGAGAGTTTTTGACAGGATTACGGGATTGATGGGAAGACGCGGGCTCGGAGCGTCGCGTTGCCCATACTCCACCACCCCCACGCCGATCCGCCTCGCCGACCGTTGGTCGAGAACGTGAGAGGCTCCTTCAGGGGCGTTCGGTCGGGTAGGCAGGTCCCTTTAGGGCCTGCCGGGTTGCGAGCGTTGCAACCAACCAAGGGCTGATGAATTACTCTCAGCCCAGAGACACGCGCTCCCCGGAGAGGGAGGAGCGCGGTCCCCATCGAAGATGCGCGTGCCGGCTGCTGAATCAGGGAGCAGGGAGTTGAGCGTGTTCGCGGGGTACTTTGCGCGCGTAGCCGGATGGCTCCAGCGGGGGAACGATCGGTCCGTCGCGCTGCTGGGGGCGGCGCTGTTGGCGTTCGTCACCTCCGCGAAGTACGTGCCTCGCTGGCTGGAAATGGCCCACCATCCGCCGAGTTGGCAGGTCTATGACCTGGACGCAGGGCTGATCCACGACGGCGTCGTGGCCGCGCCGCGGTTTTTGGACACGCTCCAGTGGTGGGTGGGACCGTGGGCGGGGACCGTGCCGTTCTACCGGCCGCTCGCGTCCTATCTCTTCTGGTTCGAGTGGAAGCTGTTCGGAGAACGCGAGTGGCTCTACGGCTTTCCGACCGGCTTGGCTCACGTGATCGCCACGGTGCTGTTCGCGGCGCTCGTCCACCGTCTGTCCCAGCGGTGGCGGCTGCGGTCGCCGGGCCTGGTGGCGGTGCTGGCCGCGTGGATCTTCACCGGCCTGGGGCTGGAGTACCGCGAGATGGTGGTGGGCGCGGTAACCGGTCTCTGGAAGAACCAGCCGGACTCGTGGGCCGCACTCTGTTGCTTCGCCGCATTGCTCGCCTATCTCAAGGCGCAGGACGCGGGACGGCGTGTTCCGTGGGCCGCCGGCGCGTGGTACCTGGCGGCCTGCTGCTTCAAGGAGATCGCGGTGCCGCTGCCGGTGGCGGCGCTGGCCCTGGAGCTCGACTGCCGCCGGGAGGAGCGCGGCCGGGCGACCTCTCGTATCCTGCTCCTGGGCGGCTGCGGCGTGTTGTTCCTCGCCGTGAGGTTCTGGGCTCTGGGCGGCCTCGGCTACCGGTTCGGTTCGAATGATGGCTGGCTGCAGCGAACGGTGGGGGAGGTGCTGGGCCCGCTGGGGGTGCCGGCCTTCACGGGGCAGTGGACCGGCATCGTCTGCGGGGTCTACGCGGTGGCCATGGGCGCCCTCTGGTGGCGGACTCGCCCGCTGTGGCAGCGACGGCGCGGCGTCTTCGGACCCGTGGGCGCGGCCGGGATCGGGTCGCTCCTCCTTCTCGTGGGCGCCTCCGCCATTGCACATCTCGCGCCCGCGCCAGGCCGCGAGCTCTTGTCGATCGACCCTTCGCTGGCGGCGCGCTTCGTGACGGGACTGCTCATCTATACGCAGGGCACTTACACGGCGGAGGTCACGGTGACGGTGCTCCTGCTGGTATTCGGCTCGCTCCTCTGGCGGCGGTCCCGCCGAACCGCCTACTTCGGCCTGATCTGGACCGCCACATTCCTCGCCCCGCTGACCATGTCTCCCGGTCCGGTGCATCGCTACTACCTCACCCAGAGCGGCTACGTGATCCTCGGCGCCGTGGCGCTTTTCCTCGGGCTCTCCGGGGTAGCCGACCACGTGATGCGGCGGTTCGGGAGACCACACGACCCGCTTATGGGCGAAACAGCGTCGGTCAGTTCGGGGGTCTCGGCGATACAGTGAGCGATGGAGCCCAACCGTTTCGGGAGCACATGAAATGATCGACCTTCGCCTGCTGCGAGAGAACCCGGACCTGTTCCGCGAGGCCGCCAAGAACAAGCGCATCCCCGCGGATATCGACGCTGTTGTGGAGACCGACTCCCGCCTCCGCGCGCTGCGCGTGGACGTGGAGAATCTGCGTAGTGAGCGGAACCGGGTCTCTAAGAGCGTGGGCCGGCTGCAGGGCGCGGAGCGGGAAGCGGCCCTGGAAGAGGCGAAGAACCTGCGCGAAGGACTGGAGTCCAAAGAGCCGCTGCTCAAGGAGCTCGAAGAGAAGCTGGACCAGCTCATCCTGACCGTGCCGAACGTTCCGGACCCCGCAACGCCGCTCGGCGCTACGGAAGACGACAACGTGGAAGTGCGCCGGTGGGGCACGCCGCGGGAGTTCGACTTCCAGCCGAAGGACCACGTGGACCTCGCCGTGTCGCTGGACCTGGTGGATTTCCAGCGCGGCAGCAAGGTCTCCGGCAGCCGGTTCTTCTACCTGAAGAACGAGGGCGCCCTCCTGGAGCTGGCGGTCCTGCGGTTTGCCATCGACCGCCTCCACCAGCGCGGCTTCGCACCGATGTCCGTGCCGGTGATCGTGCGCGAAGAGGCGATGTCCGGAACCGGCTACTTCCCGCTGGGCCGCGACGAAGCGTATTCGCTGGAGCGCGGAGACGGATTCCTGGTGGGGACGTCCGAAGTCTCGCTGGTGGCCTACCACATGGATGATGTGATCCCGTCCGAGGACCTGCCGCTGCGCTACGCGGGCATCAGCCCGTGCTTCCGGCGCGAAGCGGGCGCCGCGGGCAAGGATACCCGCGGACTCTACCGGGTCCACCAGTTCTACAAGGTGGAGCAGGTGATCATCGCGCAGAACGACGACGAGGTGGTCCGGGCCGAGCATGACGGGCTGGTGAGCAACGTGGAAGGCATCCTCCAGGCGCTGGAGCTACCCTACCGCGTGGCGTTGGCCTGCACCGGCGAGATGGGCATGGGCCAGACCCGCAAGCACGAGATCGAGACCTGGATGCCAAGCCGGGCCGCCTACTCGGAGACGCATTCCTGCTCCACCCTGGGCGAGTTCCAGGCGCGCCGGTGCAACATCCGCTACCGGGACGCGGACGGGAAGATGCGGTTCTGCCAGACGCTGAACAACACGGCGGTGGCAAGTCCGCGGATCCTGATCCCGCTGCTGGAAACCTACCAGCAGGCCGACGGGAGCGTACGCATCCCCGAAGCGCTGCAGCCCTACCTGAACGGCATCACGGAGCTGCGGCCGAAGAAGTAGCACCGGTTAGGGTGTGGCATTATGAGGGCCCGGGGCATACGCCCCGGGCCTGCTTTCATGGTTCCGGACTTTCACCGACCATCCGTAAGTTTCCCAGGCGTCCGGCTGTCAGGCCGGCCTTCAATGCACCGTAGACACGGACGATCGCTCACCCACCTGACAGCGGGACTCGTGGCAATCAGCCGGAAGCACTTCGTGGTTTCGAAGGCGTCACGGAGCCCTCCTAACAACACCTCCGATGGCTCCGGGGTTCGGGTTCGATCCTCCCGTCGCGGGTAACCGACCCTCTTCCCCTCTCCCTCTCCGTGTCTCTGTGTCTCCGTGGTGAACCCTCACTCGCCGCTCTGCAGCGCCTCCGAGCGCAGGATGCACTGCTCCATCGGCCGCAGCTCGATCGCCCAGCCGAGCTCTTCACCCATCCGGGCGGCGGGATGGAGGGAGGCGAGCTGCACGGCCTCATCGAAGGTGTCCGCCTCGATGATGACCACCCCGCCCACGAGCTCCTTGGTCTCCAGGTAGGGTCCGTCGTTCACCACCAGCTTGCCGCTCTTCAGCCGCAGCGACTTCGACGCGAACGACAGGCTGCCGCCGCCAATCACCTTACCGGTGGCGCGGAACTCCTCATCGTACCGGGTGCACTTGTCTACCAGGCCCGCCATGTCGGCCGGGGTCAGTGCGGCGAACTTCTCTTCGTTGCCATAGGCCAGCAGCATGTATTTCATCGCGTCCTCCGATTGGTGTGGGGTGGTGGAGGCTCGATGGCCTCGAAGGATAGTCGATCGATCGGCACCCGGATCGACACTCGTCCGGACTTTTTGCCACAGCGGCGGTCGATTCTCAAGTTGTCACGACGTAGGGACATGATCCGGCCCCGAACACGCCCGATATCCACCGCCGGTCGCTCCTGCAGAGCGATGGCGGATGGCCCGACATTGTTAAAACGCCGCTAGTCACGGATTGAGACATTAAAAACAAATTGGAGAGCGGCACTATGATTGACCACCTTGCGACCGGGCACGACCCGGGACTCAGCCCGCCGCAGAGTGCGGCCCACAGGAAGGTTTAGATGTCGATAACCCGCCTGCTACCCATGTTGGCCCTGGTCCTGCTGCCGGTCACATTCACGGTGAACGCCTCCGCAGCGCTTGCTCCGGCCCAAACGCCGGTGCGCCTCGCCCCGCTCGCAACAAGCCCGCGCTTCGCCGTGATCAACCTGGGCAGCCTGGGCGGGTTCGTCTCCAGCACGGCGCCTGCCTCCATCAACGACGCGGGCCAGGTCACCGGCTCCGCGCTCACGGCCGGCGGACAGGAGCATGGGTTCCGGTCGGCAGCCGGAGCGCCGATCAACCCCGCCACCGACGACCTGGGTACGCTCGGCGGCACGTTCAGCCGGCCGGTGAGCATCAACAACGCCGGCCAGATCGCCGGCTCGTCATCCCTCGACGGCGTCAACAACATCCGCGCGTTCCGCACCGGCGCCAACCAGCCAATCCAGGCCGGGAACAACCTGAAGACGTTGCTGGTGTTCCCGGGAACGCCGGACGGCTACGGTGGCGCCACCTTCGGCGGCGCGATCAACGACAGCGGGATGGTGGTCGGGCAGGGGGGCGCTCCTAACGGGCAAGGGTTCCGGGCGTTCCGCACCACCGGCTCGGCCCTGGTGGTGGAGACCGACCACCTGGGCACGCTGCGGCCCGACCCGCAGCACGCGGGCGAGTTCCTAGGCGATAGCGGCGCCCGCGGCGTGAACGATGCCGGCGTGGTGGTCGGCACCTCGGTGACTTCCCTACTCCTCCCCGGCTCCCAGACCTCGTATCAGCACCACGCCTTCCGCCACGCCGGCGGTGGAACGCTGAACGCGGGGTCGGATGATCTCGGCACCCTGGGCGGCTCTTACAGCGATGCGATGGCGATCAACACCGCGGGGCAGGTGGTGGGAACCTCCGCTCTGGCCAACGGGAACGTCCACGCGTACCGCACCTCGGCGGGCGGCGCCATTCAGGCCGGCAACGACCTGGGGACCCTCGGCGGCACCAGCAGCTTCGGCCTTTCGATCAACGACAACGGCCAGGTGGTGGGGGAGTCCACCACCGCCGGTGGGGCGACGCACGCGTTCCTGTACGAAAACGGCGAGATGCTGGACCTCAACAGCCTGATTCCGGCCAACACCAACTGGACGCTCTACCGCGCCACCGACATCAACAACCACGGGCAGATCGTGGGCATCGGCAGCCATGGCGGCTTCCTGCTAACCCCACTGCCGACCGCGGATCTCGCGGTCACGCTCACGCACGATCCGGAGCCGGTGACCGTGGGGCAGACCGTAACCTGGACGCGGACGGTGCGGAACAACGGCCCACAAGCGGCCGTGGGTGTCTCCGCCAGCTTCACGCTGCCCTCCGGCGCTACGCTCGTCTCGTCGCAACCTGCGGTGGCGCCAGCGAGCGGCAAGCTGACCTACGCGGTAGGTCCGCTCGCCAACCAGGGCGTCTTCACCGCCACCATTGTGATGACCCCCACCACCCCCGGCACGTTGAACGCCGGTGCTGCGGTTACCGGCGGGGTCAGCGACGGAGTGCCCGGCAACGACACCGCCACCAGCCCGGCAACGGCCGTCGCGGCGCCGCTGGCGGACCTCTCCGTCGCACTCTCGGTGGCGACCCCACTGCCGATCGTAACAGGCCAGACCCTCACTTACACCGCCGTCGTGGCGAATAGCGGACCCGCTGCTGCTGCAGGCGTCGTCTTCACGGACACGCTGCCCGCAGGGGTCGAGTATCTCTCGTCCGGCGGCACGCAGGGAGACTTCGTCCAGGCGAGCGGCGTCGTTACCGGTCAGCTTGGAACGATCGCCAGCGGGCAATCGGTCACCATCCAGATCGCAGTCCGGCCGCTGACGCCGAGCACATTGACTAACCTCGCGATCGTGACCGCGACCACCCCGGACCCGGACGAGGCGGACCTTATGGCGACGGTGCAGACTGCCGTCGGGCAGGGCTTACCGGCGCCCAGCAGCCTGAAAGCGGTCTTCGACGCGAGGAAGGTACAGGTCAAGCTGAGCTGGAAGAACAACACCAAAGACTTCACGGCGATCTTGGTCGAAGCCGACGACCCCGATGATCCTGAGCATCCCTATGTGGAGCGGTTAGCGAAGAAAGCCACGAGCCACGTAATCACCACTGGCCGGTTTCGTCTGGGCCAGGGCCTTACGTTCCGAGTCCGGGCGGAGAAGACGGGACTGGGAGTGTCGCCCCTCTCAAGCCCGGCGTTCGTCCAGGTGCCCGCCGCAGGGAGGCTCCGGCTATTGAGCAACCTGATCGAGTTTGGCCAGGTACCGATCGGTCGGCCCAGCAAGCGAACCTTCAAGATCTTCAACGACGGCCCGGGACCGCAAGTCATTGCATCGATCCACGTGAGCAGCGAGGGGAGTCCGCGCACTCGGGTGCTGGACACGGTCACTAATCAAGTGATCCTACCCGGAAAGAGCATCACGGTAAGGATTGAGTTCCGGCCCACCGACACCGTTGAGGTGGTGGAGGGTCTCATGATCTTTCATCAACCCGGACAGCTGGCTCGGATCACGGTAACCGGCAGAGGCTTCCAGAACTGACCGCTTGCCAACGCCTCCGAGAGGGCAGGCCGAGTTTGCCCGTGGAACACGCGGAAGGGAGCAGGGAGGGAGTCGCGGAGGATTGGGCGAGATCACTCGCCGGCGCGTCGATGGCAGTGCCGGCGAGCGTGCGAACTTACTCCATGGTTGGAGCCACCCGGATGACTCGTCCGGGTGGCTCCAACCATGGAGTTACGGTGCGGGGACTTCCTTAACCGTGACCTTGCCGGTCGCGGCCCACTCGGTTCCGCGGGCCGTCACCAGCTTGAAGCCGGGGTCGTTCATGGCGCGAAGGTCGTGGCCCATCGGGGTGTGGAACACCCGGGCCTTGCCATAGGACTTCACGAGCACCATCGGCTCATCTTTACCGGTGCCGCCCTTCGACTTGTCAGAGAAGGCGGTGGCGAGGATGTCCATCGGCTCATTCGGAGCCGGAGTCAGGCCGTGGTACAGCTCGTCCGGGTGGCTCGGCAGGTCTTGCAGGCCCTTCGTTACCGGATGGTCCTTCACCTGGTACTTGACCGCGAACTCGTGGTAAGCGCCGTGGCCCGCCGTCGCTCGCCAGGTGATGCCGACCAGCTTCTCGTACTCGGTCCAGCCCGGAAACGCGTTGTTCGCGGCGTGGATCACGCTGACCCCGGTTCCGGAGCGGACCGCATCCAGGAAGTTCGTCTCCGCGGGCTCGCCCCACCGCTTGCCGTTGTAGTTCAGGAGAAAGACGTCCACCTTCTTGAGCTTGTCTTTGTCCGCAAGCGTCACGGCCGGGTCCTCGGTCGTCTCGACCTCGAACCGCCCGGTGGACTGGAGCACCTGCGTCAGGTACGGTGTGGTCTCTTTCCAGTTGTGGTTGTTCTGTCCGGTCACCAGCAGGACCCGGATCTTCTTCGGGGCGCTGGCGCTCGGGCTGCCCGCCAGGGCGCCCAGCAGTCCCAGAGCCGCCAGTGCGGCAACACATACACGGCGCTTCATTGCATCTCGTCCTCCGCGCGGTTAGAGCCCACAGCGCTCCCCTCGGTTTCGATGGATCTCTCGCGCACGGGCGTCGGCAGGTAATCCGAGGTGAACCGCGTATCTGCTAATGGAATGCCGGCTATTACTCTTGAGGACCCCTCGTGTCCGATTACCGCATCGATCGTCGCCGCTGCTTGCAAACACTGGCCGGGCTGGGGCTGACCGCCCTCTCGGCGGATGGCGCCGCGGCGGATGAGAACGAGACGGCCGCCCGAGACCGGGTGCTGCGCATCCTGGAGACGCAGGCTCGACCCGACGGCGGGTATGGGTGGCCCGCGTGGGATCGTTCCCACCTGACGCCGACATTCGCCGTCATCGGCTGTTACAAGCTGCTGGGCGCGCCGGTTCCCCGGCCGGCCGCGCTGGCTACCTACGTTCGGGCGCATCATCCGCTGGCCATCAAGAAGCTGGAGCACCGGCTGCCGGTGTTCGACTACCAGCAGATCCAGTCCCTGCTCTGGCTGGGAGAAGACGTCTCCGGCTTCCGGAACGAAGTCTCCACCTGGACCGGCCTCACCGACTCACCAGTGCGCTATGAGGAGCACGGCGACCCGCCGTTCCAGCTTCAGGTGATGGTGCTGCTCTGCCGGGAACTGCTCGGGCAACCGGTCGACGCGGTCACGCCGAAGCTGGTGGACTTCATCCTGGAGCGCCGCCGCCCGAACGGCAGCTTCAACCAGGTGCGCGCCGCGGAGGGCGGGGATGGCCACGTCATGCACACGTGGCATGGGCTCCAGGCGCTCCGGGCGCTGGGCAAACCGCTGGACCGGCGCAAGGAGACGATCCGTTGGCTGCAGTCGTGCCAGCTTCCCAGCGGCGGCTTCACCTACGCGCCGGATGCCTCGGTGGGCCGCGTGGACGACATCGCCTATACCCGCGCAGCGGTCCGCGCGCTCAAACTTCTGGACGCTGCACCCAGGGACGTGAAGGGGGTCATCGGCTACCTGACCTCCTTCGGCGGACTGGGCCTGATGCTTGGCACCTTTGGCGACCGGCAGGGCTGGGACTTCAATGCGGTGGCGACTTACTACGGGCTGGACACCCTGATGACGCTGGGAGGTCTGACGGAGCTGCTGCCCACGCGGAACATCGCCGGGATCCCGCGGCTGCTTGTGCCGCGGCCCGATTGGGCGAGACACAAGGTGTTTACCATCCAGATTCAAGCGCCCGGGAACGGGAGCCCCGCGGATGCGGTGGAGCTGGCCCGGTCGCTGGGCATCCACCTCTGGGGCGCCAAGAACGCGAAGCCCGGTTGGATCGAGGCGGCACAGCGAGTGGCCGATCGCCGCAAGGTGCCGGTCACCTTTTTCATGGCGGACGAGGAATACGGCACGCACATCTCCATCCCCGGCCTCGGTGATTACAACCACGTCAGCGACGTACTGGCCGCACCGCGCTCCGAGCCGGGACCGTCGCTGGCCGGGAAACAGGCCCTTTCCTGGAGCGAGTTCCGCGACCGGCGCCTGGCCGCACTGAAGCAGGCCGGCGGGTTCGCCTACTGGCAGTTCGGCGACAACGAAGAGTTCGCCCGGGCGGTGCTGGACGAGTCGGTGGAGAACGGCGGCTACGCGGCCATCAGCACGTTCCACTTCGGGAACCCGGACTTCACCAATAGCGAGCCGTGGCTCAACCGGTACCACGGCATGCTGCCGTTCATCGCGCTCCAGGACGCTCACGGGGGTGAGTCCTGGTGGTGGAGCGATAACCTGGCCGGCTTCCGGACCGTGTTCATCGCTGAAGAGCCCACCTGGAACGGCTGGCTGAAGGCCATGAAGAACAACTGGGTCGCCGCCGTCCGTCACGACGCCGTCTCGAGCTACCAGACGTGGCAGCACGGGACCCGACACGTGCTCCGGATGCTGGACGATCACCCGGAGCAGTGGCGCTGGTGGGGCGAGCAGCCCAACGACCTCCGCCGCCCGTGGGCGCTGCTGACCGTGTTGCATCCGGGAGATCCGTTCGAGGTCGGGGCGCCCGAACGCGGCCTCGCCGTGCGGCTCCGCTGCTGGTGGACCGCCACGAACCAGGGCGTGCCGAAGCAGGAGCGGGTGCGCCTGGTAAGCCTGTCGCTGGATGGCGAGAAGGTGGAGCCCACCGCCATCCAGGCTAAAAACCCCCAGGGCGTGATCGTCGACCGCTACCACCTGTTTTCCCTGCCCAACCCGAAGCCGGGTCCGCACATCGTGGTAGCTCAGGTCGAGCGCCTGGACAACGGGGCCAAGCAAGATCTGCGCGCGGAGTTCATCGTTTCATGAAGTCAATCCCTTACCGAACCCGGCTGCTCTCCGGAGCGCTGCTGGTACTGTCCGGCGCGGCTGCGGCCATAGTTGTGTCCAGCCCGGCGCTATCGCAGGCGCGCGACCGGCAGGCCAAACGTAAGCCGAACC
>JAJFMS010000046.1 GCA_020696885.1 Armatimonadota bacterium
GGACCAGGCCGCGGTACTGCTGGACAAGGGCAAGTTCCCGGAAGCGGCGGCGCTGCTGCAGCAAGCCACGGAGCTGACGCCGGACGACTGGGCGATGTGGGACAGCGCCGGGTGGGCGCACCTGGACAGCGGCAAGCCGGAGCTGGCGCTCAAGGCGTTCGAGGCAGCGCGTAAGGCGTCGCCGCCCGGGTCACCGGTCAACGGGGGGCTCGTGGTGGTCCAGTTCGCGCTCGGGAAGCCGGACGAGGTACTGCGGCTCGCGAAGGAGATCGTGCCGGCCGAGAAGCTGCCCGCGGTCTCCGCGATCGTGCGCAAAGGGCTGGAAGCGAAGCAGTTCTCCCAGGAATGGAACTTCGCGCTGGGCTACCTCTACTCCAGCGTCCTCCGCAACAGCGCGCGCGCCCTGGGGCTGATCGAATCGGTCGCCAAGGCGGACCCGAAGCGCGCCGAAGCCTGGCTGCTCCTGGTAGAGATCAACCGGGACCTGGACCAGGGACCCCAGGAAGATGCTGCCGCGGTGAAGTACCTGGAGCTGGCGCCGGACACCCCGGACGCGTTCCGCCTGCGCGCCGAGCGCCTCGTCTCCCTCCGGCAATACGCCGGCGCGATCGCGGAGTACCAGGCCGGGATCGCCAAGGCCCCCGCCGCGGACGAGCTGTACTTCCAGCTTGCGCGCGTCCACGAGCGGCTCGGGCAGGTGAAGGAGGTGGAGGCCGTCTACGCCAAGCTCATCGCCGCCGCGGAAGCCGGAAAGCGGGAGGACGCCCGGCAGCAGGCCCGTGCGGCGCTGGCGTCGTTCCAACTGCGCCAGCGCAACTACCCCGAAGCCGAGAAGTACTACCGCGAGGCCGCCCAGCGCCCGGACGCGACGGTGTCCACCTGGGAGACGTGGGGCGCGGTGCTGGCACTGACGGGCACGGGGGACGAGGCCGCCCCCGCGATGGAGGGCGCCGCCCAGCGGGACGAGAAGCTGCGCGGCACCACCGATGCCGGGGTGCGGGATGCGCTCCTGGCGGCGCGCTACCGGGCCGCCGTCTGTCGCGTGGCCGCCGGCCAACGAGACCAGGCCAAGACCGGCCTGGAAGCCGCCCTGGCCGTGCACAACGACGTGCGCACCGGCCCGGAGCTGGAGGCAGCGGCTTTCCTCACCTGGCTGACGCTGAAGGAGCCCGAGACCAGCAAGCTCGCCTACCAGAAGAGCGACGAGCGCTGGGCGGCCTTCTCCTGGCGCCGCACCCAGGTGGACGCCGGCTCCGGCGAGCGGGAGGTGAAGGGCCGCTTCAACCCCACGGCCACCGCCTGGCGCGCGATCTTGCAGCAGGTGCAGAAGCTCAACCCGAACGCCTGGCCGGCGGATTACGCCCTGGCGCGCATCTACGCGGCGGCGGGGTTCAACCAGGAGGGCCTTGAGCTGCTCCAGAAGGCGGCAGGGCGCAAAACCGACTGGTGGGCGCTCCAGTTCCCGATGGGGCAGTACTACGCCCAACAGCGCGACAAGGACAACGGCGTAGACGTCCTCCGCCGAACCCTGCGCATGGCCCCCGAATGCCGGCAGGCCCGCGTCTACCTCTCCCTGCTCACCAACCTCAAGGACGAAGAGGATGTGGAGCCGGAGCCGGAGGGGAAAGAGTGAGTGGTGAAGGGTGAGTGGTGAAGGGTGAGTGGTGAGGTAGCTTCTAATCCCTCTCGCCCACCACTCGCCAGACGCGTTCCCGCAGTCCCGGAGGAACGACCGAACCCTAGCCCAGCGTTGCAACGCTGGGAACCAACTCCCGCAGTCCCGTAGGGACGACCGACTGGTAGCCCCGCGTTTCAACGTGGGGTGCACGACCGCACGATAGCCCCGCGTTTCAACGTGGGGGGCCAGAAGACAGCACCTGATGCGGATCCTAATCACCGGCGCGGCGGGCTTCGTAGGCCGACGCTTGGCGCCCTACCTCCGCCCACACCATGACCTGGTGCTCGCGGACCTGCACCCACCCGACGAGCCCGGCTGGGTAGCGATGGACATAACGCGGCTGGCGGACGTGGAGCGCGCCTGCCGCGGCGTGGACGCCGTAGTACACCTGGCGGTGGCTTCCGGGCTGGAGGGGGACATTGAGGACGAGGCGTTCAACCACCTCCGCTTCGACGTGAACGTAAAGGGCACCCGCAACGTCTTCGAGGCCGCCGTGCGGTGCGGGGTGCGCCGGGTGGTGCACACCAGCAGCATTATGGTCGTGTGGGGCTACGGTCCCGGCGAGCCGGTAGGGCCAGACGCGGAGCCCCGCCCCGTGGGGACGTACGCCCTCACGAAGCACCTGGCCGAGGTGATCGCGCGAGACTATCACCAGCGCCACGACCTCCCGGCGATCTGCCTACGCATCGCCAAGCCGGTGGACCTGGAAGACGCGGCGATACGCGCCCAGCCGATCCGCCCGCAGTGGATCGCGTTCCCGGATCTCTGCCGGGCGTATCAACTCGCGCTGGAGGTCCCGTTCGACGGCTTCGAGATCCTCCACCTGGTGGGGGAGTCGTCCCGGCGGCGGTGGGATCTGTCTAGAGCGGAAACGGTCCTCGGCTATCGTCCGGAGTACCGGCTCGAGGAGCTTGGCTATCAACTCGGCGCAGAAATGCCGTCACCGCGGTCGCAAACTCCCGGGAGTGGGTGACGTGCGCTCCGTGGGCACCCGGCACTTCCGCCGTCTCGGCGTGCGGCACCAGTGCGGCGAGCTCCCGGATCCTGGCTTTGCTGAACACCGCATCCCGCTCGCCGCGAAGAATCAGCACCGGCTGGGTCAGGCAGCGAAGCAGCGGCTTCGCATGACTGTGTTTCTGCTCCAGCAGGATCCGCAGTAACCGGCCGGGGCCGCACCGGAAGTAGTCCGGCAGGACGAAGGGGTAGAGGGACAGCGGTTCGCGCGGCGCATCCAGCGCGGCCCGCACGAACTGGAGCCAGACCGAATCCAGCCCCGGCAACCCGGCGGGAGCCGCGAGCACCACAGAGCGCACGCGCTCCGGCATCGCGGCGGCGATCAGCACGGACAGCTCGCACCCGGCCGACTGCCCCACCAGGTGGAACCGGCCGGGAACACGCCGGTCGATCCAACGCTCCACGTGCCGGGCCAGGCGAGGAAACCGTGGAGGCCAGGGGGGATCCTGGCTGCGGCCGAAGCCGGGCAGGTCCAACGCGTGCACGCGCAGCGGCGCCAGCTCCGCCAGCAGCCGCTGGGCGGGTTGCCAGTAGCGGCTGGAGACGCCCGCGCCGTGCACCAGGACCACGTCCTCCCCCGCGCCGACCGTCCGGCTGAACGTGCGGAGGTCGTCGATTAAATCCCATTGCGCGTCACGGGCGGCGATGCAGGTTGGCTCGGGATGGGTGATGGTCATGGGCTCGAACGGTTGTCCCCAAGGGAAGACCCAGTACAAACGAATCGGAAAGGTGAACCGGCGCCGGGATGACAACCTGGAGCGGGAAAGCATGAAACCAGGGAGAGCGAGATGGCTGATACAGGGGTAACACAGGTGCAACCGCTTCCGATCGCGGGGCCGGTGGTCCAGGTGGCGATCGACGTATTGAACACCGAGCGGGCGCTGCGGGTAGCGGAAGCCGCGGTGCAGGCGGGAGTCGACTGGCTGGAAGTGGGCACGCCGCTGGTCACGTTCGAAGGCGTGCGCGCCATCGGCGCGCTGGCGCGGGAGTTTCCGGACCACCCGGTGCTGGCGGATTTCAAGATGATGGACGGCGTCCGCAAGTACGTGCAGGCCACCGCAGAGCAGGGTGGGCGCATCGCCACCATCTGCGGGGTGGCCTCGGACGCCAGCATCCGCACGGCGGTGCAAGCCGGCAAAGACTGCGGCGTGCGGATCATCTGCGACCTGTACGCCGCGCTGGACGGCCCGAAGCGAGCGCGCGAGGTCGAAGCGCTGGGCGTCGACTCCGCCTACATCCATTACGGCGCAGACCAGCGCTCCGAGGATCCGGACCGAGACCCCGCGCTTTCCCTGGACGACATCGCCGGTAAGGTGGGCATTCCGGTAGGAGTCGGCACCTTCTCCGTGGAGCACGGGATCGACGCAGTCCGGCGCGGCGCGGACATCCTCGTCATCGGCGTCCCGTATATCATCGAGGACGACCCCTCGATCGGACTCCGCGAGTACGTGCTGCGCATCAAGGAAGCCTGGCACGCCGCCCGCGACCGCTGATCCAGGACAGAGTTCAGGATGAAATGGGGGAATTGTGTCAATAGCCGCCGCGCGCCTGCTGTCGACATTTCCCCATTTCCGCCTTTCCCCATTTCCCGGCGAATGCCGTACTGGCAAGCCTCAGGCTGGGCTCGAAGCGCCGGAGCCCCCGTTCCCCCGCGAAGTCTGGCTGCGGCCACCCGCGCGGGTAGCGTGGGTGGCTACGGCCTTCGAGAGCCGGTCCAGGTCAAACGGCTTGGTAAAGACCGCGCTGGCGCCCAGCAACTCCCCCTGGTGCTGGCCGTCGTCCGTGCCGGTGAGCACCACCAGCGGCACGGAAGCCAGGTCCGGGTCGGCCTGCAGGTGGCGGCAAAGCTCCCAACCGTTCATCACCGGCATCATCAGATCGAGCAGAATGATCGCTGGCCGCTCGCCGGACTTCAGTAGCGCCAGCGCCTGCTCACCGTTGGGAGCAGTCTGCACGCGGTAGCCCTCCCACCGGAAGACCTGTGCGAGCGAGGTGGCAGTGACCTCGTTGTCCTCGACGATCAAAATCAGCAAACCCTCGGACATTGGCTAGATCACTCCCCGGACGCGCCCGGAGTAGCACATCCGCTGTGTTATAGCGCATGGTGCCTTACAGGTACGGCCCGATGTGCATTTAGGGGGCGGGAGGTATAGTCGCCAGGAAGGCCATCCCTGCGAGGCGATAGTTCCAACCAATAGCGACTGGCCCTCTACGAGCTCCGACGCCACCCTGTCGCCCACAGTTCCACGCCGCTGGATCAAGAATGAGCCTACGCCCGCTCCCCGACACGGTCGAGCATCTGCTACAGCGTCTCAACGCACCGCCAAGGCTGGTTGCGCACCTGACGCTGACTCACGATATGGCCGGGCGCTTACTGGCCGGGCTACTCGAGCGCTGGCCGGTCCTTCAAATCGACCATGAAGCCGTCCTCTTCGGCGCCGCCATGCACGACATCGGGAAGCTGCACCATCCCACAGAGTTGTCCGCTCCCGGGAAGCTCCATGAGGACGCCGGCGAGAAGCTGCTGATCAGCCTGGGAATTTCTCCAGAGGCAGCGCGGTTCTGCCGGACCCACGGCCGCTGGAACGAGACAAGCCCGATGGAGGACCTGTTAGTAGCGCTCGCCGACAAGATCTGGAAGGGGAAGCGAGACGAACGACTCGAAGACGCCGTGACTGGTCGGATCTCCACCGACGCCCAGGAGGAACGGTGGAGCGTCTACATGGGTCTTGACGAGATCCTGACCGAGATTGCCAACGGCGCGGACGCGCGGCTGGCCTGGCACAACAGGCACGGCGTGGAGGGTTAACCCAAGCGATATCGGCCGGTTGGACCACGGGCCTCCTCCGGCTGGCGAGCCCGACACCTGAGATCCAGAGGCGTAGCACTCTCACCCGGACTTCGCGACATCAATCGACTGATTGTTAGGAGTCCCGCGATCCAGCGGGCCGGTACCTGTGGCGGACCGGACGCGCCACACCGTTCTGCCAGCAAAGGACCCGGCGGCGGCCGTGCCTCCGGCAATCACAAGGTTACGCGTGCGGGATCAGCCCGGGACCTCATCTACAGGCGCAAGCACCACCCGAAGGTGCTCCGCATACGCCTGCGCGAGGGCGGAAAGCGCGAGGTCCTCCTCGGTCGGCTCGTAGGGACGGCAGGCCTCGTTCGCCTGGAGCCAATCCACCATCTCGAAGACGGCGTGCGAGAGGGAGGTCCGGGGGCGGTACCCCGTATCCCGGGCAAGCTTCTCCACGGAGAACATCCGATGCTGTGCGAACGGCGCCTTATCCGGATAGGCCCGCACGTACTCCGCCGCAGGGAGGGAGAGGTACTCCGGGTCCGAAACGCCCAGCGTAGCGGCGATCAGGTCGTAGTACTCCCGCGTGGTAACGCAGTCCGGACCGGCGACGTTGTACGCCTCGCCCACCGCCGCCTCCGTGGCGAGGACCGCCGCCCAGGCCTGGCCGATGTCCCGGTGGACCACCGGCTGAATGAGCAGCGCTCCGCCGTCCAGCAGCAAGATCGGCTCCCGGCGCTCCATCCGGTCCAGCAGCATCGGGTCGCGGCCCTGCAGGGAGCCGGTACCGAGTTGCCCGCCGGCGCCCATGATGTGCGGCGGGCGGAGCACCGTCACCGGAAAGCCCTCCGACCGGCACGCCTCCAGGAGCACGTCCTCCGCGGCAGCTTTCCCGCGACCGTACTCGCTCAGGGCGTCCGTCGCCGTGTCCTCGTCCAGCGGCAGGCGGCGATGGCGGCCGTAGACGAAGTCCGTGCTGATCATCACCAGGCGCCGCACCCGGCCCGCGAAGGCGCGGAGGTCCGCGGCGGCGTCCGTCGGGGTGTAGCAGATGCAGTCCACCACCGCATCGAAGGGGCGGCCCTCCATCTGCCGGGCGAACGACTCCACCTCGTGCCGGTCGCCCCGGATCGCGTGGACGCCCTCCGGCACCGGCCGCTGGCCGCGCGTGAACACCGAGACCCGGTGTCCCGCCGCCTGCAGCTCCGAGACCACCGCGCTGCTGAGAAAGCCCGTACCGCCGATCACCAGAACGTGCAAGTCAACCCCCGCGCAGTTCAATGGGCACGGTTATGGCCTCATACCGCCCGCAACCGCGGGATTGCCCGGACTCCCGGAGAAATCCGGGCAGCGCCCACCGAGCTTCCACCGCCTCTTCGCCCGATTGACAGGGGTCCGGCTGTCAGGCCGGCCTTAGCAAGGCGAATACCGGGGCAATCAACCGCCCGCCTGACAGCGGGACTCCTGCAGACGCACGTCAGCGCTTCCTGATCCGAGTGGGCATCTCAAAGCAGCCCCGGAGCCATCCGGGCAGCCCCTACCGATGACAGCGACTACGAACGGGAACCCGCACCCGGCTCCGGATGGGGGTAGAGGAGTCTAGAGCCGCCCATACTCCCACACACGCCTACTACGCCCCGTCAGAGTCCGGCTTCGCCGGCTCGGGCGTCGTCTCGGTAGCCGGGGCCGTCGACTCGGTCTTACCGCCGGGCTCTCCGGAGGCCGCAGGTTTGGCCACCACCCGAGTGCCCACCCGCACGATGCCGTCGAACGGCCGGTAGTAGTCCCGGCTGACGACTTCCTTGCGGACCGGCTGGCCTTCCTTCTTCACCACGCGGGTCACGGTGACGCGGATCCCGGAGCGAGCGCGCTCTTGCACCACCCGGCGGCCCTTCGGCAGCTTCGGGTCCGAGACCGTCTTGAGGCCGGCGCCGATGGAAGACCGGTTGCCGGTGGTCACCTCCACCTCGGTCTTGTCGTCCGGGTGCCCGTAGATGTGCACGATCACCCGGCCGCCCACGACCTTGGAGTCGATCGCCACCGCGTGCGCGAGACGGTTCTTGAAGCGGAAGTCCACCACACCGTCCACCACGGTCGCGTCGCGACCGGCCGGAACGTAGTGCACCGGGAATGCGTGGTGCCGGCGGCGCACGATCTCCAGGTCGGAGAGCAGGGCAGCGTTGTAGAGGGTGGAGCTCACCTGGCAGATACCGCCGCCCGTTCCGGGCTCCAGCCTGCCCTTCACAATGACCGGCGCCTCTTTGAACCCGGCGCTGGCCACCCGTGGGCCCACGGTGTCGTTATACGAAAACTCATCACCGGGGAGGAGGACCGTGCCGTCGATCGCCTGGCAGGCGAGGCGGACGTTGTGCACGCGGTTCCGGCTGCTGGAGCCCAGGCTGGTGCTGTAGGTGGTGAGCCGGCTGGTGATCGGCTCGAGGTCCTTCAGCGTGATCCGGGCCTCCGCATCGCGGGTAACGGCGGTGAGCTCCAGCGCCTTCTGCGCCTTGAGCCACTCTGCGCGGACCGGCTTCTCCTCGAGAGAGGCCGCCAACTGCGCGCGGAACTCCTCTTCATCCAGCTCGGCCTGCAGGGCGGCAGCGAGGGCGGCGGAGTCCAGCTCCTTGCCGGGTTTGGGGGGCGTGGGCTTGAACTTGCCCGCCACCTTGGTGAGGCGCGCTTCCTTCGGCTCCAGGCCGATCCGCGCGGAGAACCGCTTCAACCCGGCGGCGACACCGGCTTCGCCTACCGTGATGGCGAGGTCGATCTGCTTGTCGCCCGGGCCGGCAAACTTCTCCCGGATCCGGTCCAGCAGGTTGCCCGGGGTCTGCGGATCGAGCGCCGCGTTGACGGCGCCGGACACGTCCACGGTAGCGCCCAGCTTCCCCACGGTGGCGGCGGTGGTCCGCTTGCCGTAGCGCACGGTGACCGGCAAGGCCAGGACCCGACCGGCCAGCTCGCGAGCGAGCTTCTCCGTCTCTTCCGCGGTCTTGCCGCCCACCGGCACCCCGGCGAGGACGACGTTAGGCGGGACGACGCCGGTCTTCTCCGGCTTCGGCTGCGCCTGGATGGCGAATGCGAGCGACCCTACGGCCACGCAGCCGGCAAAGCCGCCCACGCCCCACCGTGCACCTGAAGAAAACGATCCGGACATTACTGCTTTGTCCTTTGTTTGCGAGCGCAGGCTCAACTACCGAACCGCCAGGCTGCCCCTTCAGGCCGGTCTTCCACGACGATCCCCAGTTCTTTGAGGCCGTTGCGGAGCTGGTCGGCGGCTGCGAAGTCCTTGGCCTTACGCAGCGCCTGCCTGGCGCCGAGCACGAGCTCCATCAGGGGCTCGACAACGTCATTTTCGGCAGAATTCGCCGGCGGCGTGAGCTCCAGCCCGAGCACGCCGGTCAACTCCGTCATCAACTCCCGCGCGGCCACCGCTGCGGCCACCCCTTCCGGCGACCGCTGCGCCGCCGAGCCGGTGAGGCGGTTCATCTCCGTCACCAGCCCGAACAGCGCCGCCAGCGCCGCAGGGGTGTTGAAGTCGTCGTCCATCGCGTCCAGGAACTGGGCGCGGGCCGTCTCCAGGTACGCCTGCAGCCCCGCCGCGACCTCTCCGTCCGCGCCACCCTCCGGCAGCGCCACGTACCGCTCCACGGCCGTCACGGCGGTCTGGAGTCGCTCGAAGGCGCGGGCTGCGTCCTGCACGCTGCCGCCCGGCTTGGACGCGTCCGGCTCGTCCCGGTAGTCGATCGCGCTGCGGTAGTGGCTCGCCACCACCCAGAACCGGAGCACCTCCGCGCCGAACTTGGCGATGCCGTCTTCCACGGTGGTGAAGTTGCCCTTGCTCTTGGACATCTTCTCGCCGTCCACCTTTACCGTGCCGTTGTGCATCCAGTACTTCACGAACGGCTGATGCGTGGCGCATTCGGACTGGGCGATCTCGTCCTCGTTGTGCGGGAAGAGGTTGTCCACGCCGGCGCCGTGGATGTCCAGCGTCTCGCCGAGGTACTTCATCGCCATCGCGGAGCACTCGATGTGCCAGCCAGGGAACCCCACGCCCCACGGGCTGTTCCAGCGCATCACGTGGCCGGTGCCCTCGGCGGACTTCCAGAGCGCGAAGTCCGCGGCGTTCCGCTTCCCAGCGCCCAGCTCCACGCGGCCACTCGACTCCTGCTCGTCCAGGCGGCGGCGGGAGAGCTTGCCGTACTCCCGGAACGACTCCACGTCGAAGTAGACATTCCCCTCGGCCTCGTAGGCGTGCCCGTGGGCGATGAGCCGCTGGATGAGGTCGATCATCTCGGGCACGTGGCCGGTGGCGCGCGGGGAGATGTCCGGCCGCACGCAGTGGAGCGCGTCCATCGCCTTGAAGTACTCGCGGGTGTAGGTCTCCACCAGCGCCATCGGCAGCACGCCGCGCACCTGCGCGCGCTTCCCGATCTTGTCCTCACCCGCGTCCGCGTCGTCCGTGAGGTGACCCACGTCCGTGATGTTCTGCACGTAGAGCACGTCGTAGCCGCGGTAGCGCAGGTAGCGCACCACCACGTCGAACGCCACGTACGTCTTGGCGTGCCCCATGTGCGGGTAATCGTACACCGTCGGGCCGCAGACGTACACGTTCACCCGGCCGGGATGCACCGGCTCGAACAGCTCCTTCTCGCGGGTCAGGGTGTTGTAAATTCGAAGAGGCATTTGGCGCTTCGCGGAGTGTTGGGTGTTGGGTATTCGGTGTTCGAAGCTGCGAGCAGGCTCCGAGGTGCCGTAATCTGGGCCAGACGGCACCCCCACCGGTGTTTTCCCCACCCAGGGCACAAAAAAAGCCCTGGGATGGTGCGGCGGCGGAACTGGCAGGCGGGCGCACCCCTACCCGGAAGGGCGGGGAG
>JAJFMS010000937.1 GCA_020696885.1 Armatimonadota bacterium
CTTATTGGAGATCTGCGCCTGGACGTCGAAGTACTCCTCGGTGACGTCTTGCGAATCCAGGTGCGTGTTCTGGAGTTCCCCGAGCCGGTTCAACTCGGCGCGGAAGCCCTCGAACTTCGTCGAGGGGATCCGCAGCTTCCAGGTGCCGGTACGCGGCGTACCCGGGGTGCCGGTGACCTCCGTGCTCGCCACGTATCCCTGATACCTTTTCACCATCCCGGTGAGCGTGGCTTCCGCGTCACCCAGGTTCTGGACCACCAGATCCGCCGTCAGCGTGTAGATGATCTTCCGGGGCACGGAGGCGGGGAGTCCCTCCGCCGGCGCTGCCGGAGAGGCCGCATCCTTCGCGGCCTCTCCAGCCTCCCCCATCATCGCCGTTGGTGCACGCGCCGCCGTGTAACTGCCTCCACATCCGGCGACGGAGACCGCCAGCACGGCGGCGAGCAATCCAAGAAGCAGTCGAGGAGTCATCGGGGTCCCTCGGGGGTGCGATGGGCGGCCCACCCGGCAGGATGGTGCACGGTTGGCCGGCGCAAGGTGTATTCAAGCTTACGCAGCACAGTCGCGCCAGGTTTCCGAATGAAGATCCCGTGGACGCCGGCCCTTCGCGCGGTGTCCCGGCAGGCAGGAAGCCGTTTTCCTCCCGGGTAACTCACGCCAGGAGGTGCCGTATGACGGAGATCGGTGCGCAGGAGCTGCGGGAGATTCTGAAAGAGCTGAAGACGGCCGTGCCCCGCGCGTGGGGAGGCTCCTACGTGGCGGGCTATCTCAAGCAGCCGGATCCAGCGCCGGACCTCCAGTGGCTGTTCCACATGACCCTGGCGGGTAACCGTCCCGACCTGGGGCGCCGCCTGCTCGACGCCGGCTGCGATCCGCACGGCGTTGATCCCGAAGGCAAGCTGGCCTGGCAGCACGTCCGCGAGGCCGAAGCGGCCTCCTTCCTCTTGGAAGCCGGTGTTCCCGCGCGCGCCGTGACGGCGAACGGCGCAACCTCCTGGATCGGGTGGGCGGTGTTCAACCAGAAGCCCGCCGTGGTCCGGCTCCTGCTGGAGCAGGGAGTGGATCTCCACCACCGGAACGGCGAGAAGCGGACGCCGCTGATGATCGCCGCGTACTATGGGGACGCGAAGATCATTCGCGCTTTGCTTTCGGCCGGCGCCGCGGTCAACGAGGCGATCGAGTACCCGGCGTTGACCGAGACCGCACTCACGCTGGCCGCATCCCGTGGTAACGCGGACGCGGTGCGGGTGCTCCTGGAAGCCGGTGCGGACGCTATCCGGCAGGGGCGGGACGCACTCTGGCACGTGTGTCGTGACCGGAAGAAGCAGAACCTCCAGATCGTGCAGGACCTGCTGACCGCGGGCGCCGAGCCCAACGGCGACAGCTATACGGTCTTGATCCGCGCCGCCAAGAGCGGAAGCCCGGACATGCTGCGCGCCCTGGTAGCAGGCGGGGCCGACCTGAGTGCGGCGACCGTCTTTGGCACGGCGCTGCACGCCACCGTGGACGAGAACCGGGCGGACAACGCCGCCACACTCCTGGAGCTAGGGGCGGACCCGCATTACCGCTGTCCGGACGGCTGCGGAGAGTATTCCGGCCTCTCCGCGTTGGACTACGCGCGGAAGCAGAAGAAGAAAAAGGTTGCCGCGGTGCTCGAAGCCCCGGGCGGCGCTCCGGCGACCGCCGCGGTGCCTGCGGTGGAGCAGACCTGGAAACGCCTGGAGAAGTGGCTGCGGAAGCATGCTCCGGCCGTACAGAAGTCCCTGGGCAAACCGGCCACCGAGGAAGCGATTCAAGCCGTGGAGCGGACGATTGGACAGTCGCTACCGGCCGACTTCCGCGCCTCCCTGGCGCTCCACAACGGCCAGGCGAAGGATCTGACCCTGGTGCCGCCGGTGGAGTCGGGGGACGCGGGCTATAGCCTCCTCCCGCTGGACCGCATCGCCTATGAGTGGACGGTGTGGAAGGAGCTCCTGGACGGGGGTGACTTTGAAGGCCTGAGCGGCGGTTCGGACGCCGGGATCCGCGATGACTGGTGGAACCCCGGCTGGATCTCCGTCTCCACCAATGGCGGCGGCGACTCGCACTGCGTGGACCTGTCCCCCGCGGCGGGAGGAGTATCCGGCCAGGTCATCACGATGTTCCACGACGAGTCGAAGCGCGAGCGCGTGGCAACCGGCTTCGCGGCCTGGCTCGCCGCGCTGGCGGACGAGCTGGAACAGGGCGAGTGGACCCTGGACGACACCGGCGGAATCGATCGAAGCTAGGAGCCAATCTCGGGAGTCACAGTTCCTAGCGAGGCGGTGCCTCAGACCGACGAGGCGCGCACCTCTCCACGACAGCTACTATGGCGGGGGTCGCCCCCGGCCCTGGTCGGTAACGCCCACCCTCCCGCGAGGCGGGCCTGCGCTTCGCCCTTTCACGTCCCGAGAAAAACCCTCGGGACTAACGGGCGGCTTGGCGTGGAGACTCGGAAACGGCTACCCGCGTCCATAACACGGTGGTGCTCCGGGCGGCGGTACACGGGTGGGCGCTACCGCCTGCGAGCCAGCCCCCGATCCGGGGGGCTTCACAAGGGCGCCGCCCCGGCGCCGGGTGTTTCCTTCTGCCCCTGTCGAAACTTGACTCATGTACGCTGCCTACGCCGCCTCAAGCGTTTCTAGCGCGCCGGTCCAGCGGTGAGGATTGCCGCAATGATCACTACCACCAGCCCGATGAGCAGCGGCGGCGCCACGCGCTTGACGAGCTCGGCGGGGGTGGTCTCGGTGAGGGAAGCGCACATCAGCGTGACCGCCGCCACCGGGGACATGGTGCGCCCGGCCGCCGCCCCGATCGATACTACGGTGCCGACGTGTTCCGCAGAGATCCCCAGCTTGAGCGCCGGCGCGGCGAAGAAGCTGTAGAGGCTCTCCGTGGTGGCGATGCCGGAGCCGGAGATTGCCCCGAAAGCGGC
>JAJFMS010000938.1 GCA_020696885.1 Armatimonadota bacterium
CCTCCAGATGCGGCGCAGCAAGCCGATCTCGTTCCTGGTCTCCTTCGACGCGCCGGTGATGACGGTGAACTGCGAGCGGCGGATCTCCACCAACTCCGCGCCCCAGGCCCTGATGCTGATGAACAGCGACTTCGTGCTCACCCAGGCCGGCCACTTCGCACAGCGGGTGCGGAAAGAGGCGCCGGAAGGGCTGGAGAAGCAGGTGGCGTTGGCATGGCGCATCGCCTACGGCCGCCCGGCCGCGGCGGAAGAAGCAGCCGCCGCTCTCCGCTTTGTGCAGAAGCAGGGAGAACAGCAGCGGGCCGCCGTCGGCCCGGAGAAGGCCGAAACGGCCGCGCTCACGAACCTCTGTCAACAGCTCCTCAGTTCCAACGAGTTTCTCTATGTCGACTGATCCGACTCGCCCCTCACGCCGCTGGCTGTTGTCCCGGTCCGCCTTCGGCATCGGGAGCGTTGCGCTGGCACACCTGCTGCAGGCAGAGGGCGCCCTGGCGGCGCCTCCCAAGCCGGTGGATAATCTGCCGCTGGACCTGAAGCCGAAAGCGCCGCTGGCCGCCCCGCAGGCCAAGGCGATGATCTCCATGTTCATGCATGGCGGCCCCTCGCACGTGGACCTGCTGGACCCGAAGCCGGAGCTGACCGCCAGCCATGGCAAAGACTACGGCGGGGATGTGGCGTTCAGCTTCGTGAACCGCGCCAGCAAGAAGCTGTTCGGCAGCCCGTGGAAGTTCGCCAAGCATGGCCAGTGCGGCACGGACGTCTCCGAGCTGCTGCCCCACACCGCCGGCATCGTGGACGACCTCTGCGTGGTCCGCTCCATGCACACCGGGCACAACGGGCACGAGGTCTCCATCCGCTACTTCCACGGCGGCATCGCCGGCGTGACGGGACGGCCGACGCTGGGGAGTTGGGTGGTGTATGCCCTCGGCAGCGCCTCCCAGGACCTGCCCGCGTACATGGTCCTCTCGGATCCGGGCGGGCTGCCGGTGGACGGCACCATCAACTGGTCCAGCGGCTTCATGCCGCCGCTCTACCAGGGCACCGTGCTGCGCCCGCAGGAGCCCCGCATCCTCAATCTGGACCCGCCCACCCACCTGCGCGGCACGGTGCAGGAAGAGAACCTGGCCTTCCTGAAAGACCTGAACCGCCGCCACCTGGAGCGGCACGGGGGCGAGTCCGACCTGGAAGCGCGCATCTCCAGCTATGAGCTGGCCGCGCGCATGCAGATCGCCGCGAAGGAAGCACTGGACGTGTCCAAGGAGCCGGACTACATCCGGAAGATGTACGGCCTGGACCAGGACCACACCAAGGAGTACGGCACCCGCTGCCTCATCGCGCGCCGGCTGGTGGAGCGCGGCGTGCGGTTCGTGCAGCTCTTCCTGGGCGGGCAGCCGTGGGACAACCACAACAGCCTGCGGAAAACGCTGCCGGAGATCTGCCGCCGCACGGACCAGCCCGCCGCGGCCCTGGTGACGGACCTGAAGCAGCGCGGGCTGCTGGACACCACGCTGGTACACTGGGGCGGCGAGATCGGCCGTCTCCCGGTGTGCGAGGGGAACCTGGACGCCAACTCCGGCCGGGACCACAACGGCCAGGGCTTCTCCATCTGGATGGCCGGCGGCGGCATCAAGGGCGGCATGACCTACGGCGCCACGGACGAAGTGGGCCACAAGGCCGTGGAAAACGTGGTGACCCCGAACGACTACCAGGCCACCGTGCTGAACCTCTTCGGCCTGGACCACGAGCACCTGACCTACCAGGCCAACGGCCGCGCCTACAGCCTCACGGACGGCCGCCCCGCCCGCATCGTCAAGGAGATCCTGAAACGAGGGTAAGCTCGCGCGCGGTCCACGATTCGGTCAAGCGGGGGAACGCCGCGACTTCAGGGGCGTCCTCCGTCCGAGGCTTCTCGGTCGAACATGGATCCTGCCAAACGCCGGGGCACCCTGCGCGATCACTGCTCAACCTTCCGGGATTGCAACAGCGCCACAAAAGCACGGCAGAGTCCGATTGCGGCGGTGGGCGCTTCGCAATGACCTGAACGGTTGAGGCCGGTAGGCGCTTCGCAATGACGTGGAGGTAGGGTGTTGGGGGAGAGCCTCTCCCCCAACTCCGAACACCGAACCTACCGTGCCGAGACGGCGAACCGCTGGTTTACCTGGTTGCAGATCTCCTCGAAGTAGCTCAGCCGGGCGCTGTCCCCGTCGCCGAGCACGTCGATGACCACGCGCGGATCGACTACACCCACCACCTCGGAGATCATGCGCACCAGGCCGGTGTCGCAGCGGCGGATCACGTCGTCGGCACAGTCTATGCCGCCGTTCCAGTGGGTGGGGCGATCCCAGAGCGGGATCTCCTCTTCCGCCTCGCCGAACTCGAAGCAGTAGGTCCAGAACAGGTGATAGACGGCGTTGTTGACGCTGTCCCACGCCACCGAAGGCTGGCGCCCTTCGAACCATTCGTGGAGCCGGTCCTTGGCTTCCTTGAGCGAGAGCACGGCGTTCTTGGTGCGAGCTTCCTCGAACATCTGGCACAGGGTCCGGATGATCGAATACCGCTCTTCCATCGGCACGTGGCGGATGCGCCGGATCCGGAGCGCCGCCATGTAGCGCTGCTCCGGCGACTGCGCCCACGAGGCGGCGACTCCGCCCGGGGTCGCGTCCGGATGCCCGTTCAGGCTCACGTCGGCGGGGCTTTCGCGCTCCGCCACCAGCACGTCGCCGCGCACTTCCGCGCGGGCCACGCGGAAGTCGTCTCGCATGCTGAGCAGGAAGTCCAGGAACGAGGTATAGCCGTAAGCGCTCTCCTCGAACCCGGGAATCTGCAGCCGCAGGCGCGCCTTGAGCTGGGTGCCGCGGACCGGATACCGCTGTGCCTGGCCTTCGACCGGCTCCGGCGACCCGAGGGTCCGGAGCGCCGAGCGGATGGCCGCCACCACCTCGGCCCGGGGG
>JAJFMS010000939.1 GCA_020696885.1 Armatimonadota bacterium
CTGCCCGAATGATCGCTTCTCCGCGCTCCATTCGATCGGTTTCAGTGCCTCCACTACGGAGACCCACAGTCCGCTGCTCGTCGGGGCGTCGACCTTCCCGTTCGATTTCCGCGAGGAAGGGTTCGACGGCCTGAAGCGCTTTCTGATCGAGCAGCGGATCACGGTGTTCCACTGGGTCCCCAGCGCCTTCCGGCGCTTTGCGGCCGAGCTGGACCCGTCCGACCGGTTCCCGGACCTCCGGCTGATTGCGCTCGGCAGCGAGCCGGTGATGGCGCATGACGTGGAGCTCTACCGCCGGTGCTTCGGCGACCACACCCTGCTCTCGAACCGGTTCGGGACCACCGAGACCGGCAATGTCTGCCAGTACGTCATCGATCGCCACACGCCGCTCTCCGGCCCCACGATGCCTTCCGGGTACGCGTCGGCGCTGCGCCAGGTGGTGATCCTGGACGAGGCCGGGGCCACCGTTCCGGTCGGATCCGTGGGTGAGATCGCCATCAAGAGCCGGTTCATCTCGCCGGGCTTCTGGCGGGATCCGGAGCTGACCGCCGCCCGGTTTCAGGAGCTATCGGATGGAGACCGTCTCTACCGCACTGGGGACCTGGGCCGGCAGGATGAGGAGGGCTGCCTCGTCCACCTGGGCCGCAGCGACAGCCAGGTAAAGGTCCGCGGGCACCGGGTAGAGCTGGTTGAGGTGGATGCTGCGCTGCTCCAGTTGTCCGGAGTGAGCAATGCCGCCGCGACAGCCGTCCCGGACGGGGACGGGGATCTCCGATTGGTCGGGTGCGTGGTGCTGTCTTCGGGCTGCGAGTTCTCCACGGACGAGGCGCGCGCACAACTGCGGGAGCGCGTGCCGGACTACCTCATCCCCAGCAGCTTCGCCGTGCTCGACGAACTGCCGCTCACTCCCACCGGTAAGGTCCAGCGCTCCGCCCTCCCGACATTGGTGGGTCTGGGCCTGACGTCCGCCGAAGCCCGGCCCCAGCAGATCCGTCACTGGGGGCCGGTTCGCCCGACCAACCCCTACCTCCCCATGAGCCCGGAAGCCGCGGAGCAGTCGATCCCCGAATGGTTCGAGACGCTCGTCGAGCGGTATGCCGAGCGCCCCGCGATCGTGGGGCGCTCGGAGACGCTGACTTACGATCAGCTCAACCGTTGGGCGAACCGGGCCGCCCGGTACCTCCGCAGCCGCCGGCCGCTCACCGGGGAGCCGGTGGCGCTGATGTTCGATCACGGCCCTTCCGCCATCCCTGCGCTGTTCGCCGCGCTCAAGTCCGGCAAGCCGTACGTGGTGCTCGACCCGATGTTCCCGGTCGAGCGCCTGCGCTTCACCATCCAGAAGATGGGTGCCGGCATCCTCCTTCATGATGCCGCGAATGCCGCACTGGCCGCGGACCTGGCTGGCTCCGCGGGCGTACTGGCCGGCTGCATGGACGAAGTCGACGACCGGTTCGGGGACGACAACCTCGGACTGAAGATCGATCCGAACGCTCCCAGTTACGTCAACTTCACCTCGGGCTCTACCGGCAGGCCCAAGGGGGTCATCTGCACGCACCGGGTGCGGCTGCAGAACCAGCTCGAGTCGATCGAACGGATGCACTTCAGCCCGGACGACCGGTTCACCGCCCTCCACTCGATCGCGTTTAGTGCCGCCGCCGCCGAGATCTACGGCTCCCTACTCACCGGAGCTTCCGTTTACCCACTGGACGTGCGGCGCGAAGGCTTCGCCGGGCTGAAACAGTGCATGATCGGGGACGAGATCACGGTCTTCCAGTGGGTCTCCAGCGCCTTCCGCCGGTTCGCGGGCGAGCTGGACGAGGCCGACCGCTTCCCGCACCTCCGGCTGATCGCCCTCGGGAGCGAGCCGGTCACGGCCCGGGAGGTGGAGCTGTACCGCCGCCACTTTGGCGACCACACGCTGTTGGTGAACCGGTATGGCACCACGGAAAGCGCCAACTCCAACTACTATATGATCGATCGGCACACGCCGCTGACCACCGCGGCGATGCCCTCTGGCTACCCGCCCCGGTGGAAAGAGGTGCAAATCCTGGACGAGCATCGCAACCCGCTCCCGCCGGGAGCCGTGGGGGAGATCGCGATCAAGAGCGCGCACCTCCCGATCGGCTACTGGGACGAGCCGGAGCTGACCGCGGAGCGCTGGCAGGCGGTGCCGGGCGAGGCGGCGCGCATCTGCTTCACGGGCGACCTCGGCCGCATCGCCCCGGACGGCTGTCTGGAGAACCTCGGCCGCCGCGATCACCAGGTGAAGGTGCGCGGACACCGCATCGAGCTGGCGGAGGTAGAGGCCGCAGTCCTGAAGCTCGCCGGCGTACGAGATGCGGTGGTCGTGGCGCTGCCGGACGACACGGGTGAAACGCGCCTGGTGGGCTATGTCTGCTTCCGCCGCGGACAGAGTCGCACGGCGAGCGAGCTGGCAGAGGAGCTGCGCCCGGTGCTCTCCTCCGCCATGATCCCGAGCTGCTTCGTCTTCCTGGACGAGCTGCCGCTCACCCCCACCGGTAAGATCCTGCGCTCCGCGCTTCCTGCTCCGAACTGGACCGTTCCGGTCGAGCTGACGCCCTCGGCGCCGCCGGAGACGGAGCTGCAGCAACGGGTTGCCGCCCAGTTCGCAGCGGTCCTGGACCTGCCCCGCGTGGGGCTGGACGACGGCTTCTTCGCCCTAGGCGGCGACTCCCTGCGCGCCGCCCAGCTCGCGAACCGGCTCCAGCGCCAGCTCGGCCAGCCGGTTACGCCGCCGATGGTGTTCGAAACGCTCACCGTCCGCCGGCTCGCGGAGCGCCTGGGTACGCCATCTGCAGCCGCCGCGCCGCCGGACATCCCCCGCCTCCCCGACGAAGTCGACGCACCCCTCTCCCATGCGCAGCAACGGTTATGGTTCCTGGACCGGCTGGAACCGGACAGCACCGCCTTCAACGAGCCGCTGCTGCTCAAATCGTGCGGCGCCACTCCCTACTTCGCACGTCCTTCCCCCTGGTGAGCGACCAGCCGGTGCAGCGGGTGGGTCCGCCCACCGCCGTGCCGCTGCCGCTGGTGGATCTCTCCACGCTTCCGGAAGAGGAACGTGTGAGCGCCCGCGATCGTTCGCTGGCGCAGCTTATCGCGGAGCGGTTCCACCTGGCCACCGGCCCGGTGCTGCGGGCGCGGGTGATCCGGCTGTCCGAGACCGAGCACACGCTGGCAATCGTGGCGCACCACGTGGCTACGGACGGGATGTCGTTCAACCTGCTGACCACGGAGCTGGTGGAGCTGTACCGGGCGGCGCAGGAACGCCGCGCGCCGAGCCTGCCGGAGCTGCGGATCCAGTTCCGCGACTTCGCGGCCTGGCGCCAGGCCCGGGAGAATGCCGGCGGAGGCATCGAGTACTGGACGCGCGTGCTGAAGGACGGCCCGGTGCTGGAGCTGCCGGCGGACTTCCCGCGCCCACCACTGCCGGACCACGCCGGAGCCCGCGCGCACCTGCTGCTCCCACCGGCTGAAACCGCCGCCCTCGCCCGCCTGGCATCCGAGGCCGGCGCCACGCCGTTCATGGCGCTGCTGGGTGCGTTGGCACTGGTGCTGGGTCGGTGGACCGGTGCGGAAGAGCTCGTGATCGGCGCCCCGGTCATCGACCGGCCGCACCCGGATAGCGAGTCGCTGATCGGGGTGTTCTTAAACAGCCTGGCCCTCCGGATCGACCTGCGTGGCGACCCCAGCTTCCGCGAGTTGGTGGTGCGCGTGCAGCAAACGGCGGCCGGCGCCTACGCGCATTCGGACGTGCCCTTTGAGCAGGTGGTCGACGCGCTGGACGTGCCCCGGGATACCAGCCGCCACCCGGTGTTCGAGGTGATGCTGAACCACCTGGCGATGCGCGCGCCGGACCTGGAGCTGCCCGGGCTGACGCTGCGGCGACTGCCGGACCCTTCGCCACGGGCGAAGCTGCCGCTGACGCTGTACAGCGGCCTGCGAGACGGATCGCTGGGCCTGAACCTGGTCTACCAGACCGCCCTCTTCTCTGCCGCCCGGATGGCATGCCTGCTGGACGAGCTGCGGCACGTGATCGAGACGGTGACCGCCGCGCCTGATGCGCCGATCGGCGCCTGCTCGCTCCTGACCCCGGCCGCGCTCAAGTTGCTGCCAGATCCTGCAAGCAGTCTGCCTGCCGCT
>JAJFMS010000940.1 GCA_020696885.1 Armatimonadota bacterium
GATCCCGTAGAAGAGCCACTGCTTGTTGCCGCCGGGCGGGTGCCGCATCAGGAAGTCGAGGCCGCGCTTCACCTCGTCGCAGTTACGGTCTCCCATCACGATCAGGGAGAGCACCCCGGCGCCGGTTCTCGCCTGCCCGGAGCCCCGCTCCTCCGGCCGGTAGCTGAAACCGCCGTCCGCATTGTTGGCGCAGCGCTTGACGTAGCCGATTGCGCGGTCGGTGGTCTCCCGGGGCACCGGCACGCCGGCGTTGACCGCCGCGCGGAGGGCCATGATCTGGCAGATCACCACGCTGATGTCCGCGTCCGCCACCCGCGGCTCGTAGCGCCAGCCACCCTCCGCGTTTTGCGTCTTCAGGATGAGCTCCACGGCCTTCTCTAACGGGTCGCGGAGGTCGGTGCGGCGGGTCATGCCGTACAGCTCCGCCAGCGCCAGGGTGCCGAACCCATGGCTGTACATCGGTCGCCCCGCCGTTCGCTGCGGATCGTGGATCAGCCCGGTGCGCTGGCAGCAGCCCTTCAGGTAGTCGGCGCCCTGGCGGAGGAGCTTGCCGTGCGGGCCGCGGTCCGGTTGATGCCCCGCGGAGAGGAACGCCAACATGCTGAGCCCGGCGATCGCCACGTCCGAGGTGTAGGCCGAATCCCCCCACGAGCCGTCGCTGTTCTGGCTGCGGGCGAGGTAGAGCAGCGCCTTCCGGGAGGTCGCTTCGCTCTTGCGGGTGCCGAGATAGTCGTCGGCGTCTCGAGAAAGCGAGCCCTTCCGTTCTTGCAGGGGGAACCGGCTGCGGTCTTTGGCGGCGGGCTTCGCGGCAGCCGCGACGGCGGGGAGACCGGACGCCTGGAGCAGACCCAGGGTGAAATGGCGGCGATCCATCATGGGGCCCTCCAGGGACTTGCCGAGCTCTGCGGCCTTTCGGATGCTCCTCGATGTGACGGCCGGGCGGCCGGCGGGGTTACGCGCCGTTTCGAGCCTCTGGCCTGGAACGAGCCGCCGCGTAAAGTCGGGTACAATCGCGGGATATAGCCTGGGCCGAACCGGGTATAACCCGCAGGAGGCAGCAATGCAGCAGCTAGAGAGAGCACCTACCGAGCCCCGGCGTGATACGAAGTCGCAGCGCCTGGTGATTTTCGCCAACAAGTTCGCGGGCACGCTGGCGCGTTCCCGGGGCGGCTCGCCGCTGGAGAATTACGCGCGAGCGGCCGGGTTCGAGCCGGAGGTGATCTACACGCGTAGCAGCACCCAGCTTCAGCGAATCCTCCGCGAGAAGGTGGCGGAGAAGATCGACCGCGTGGTGATTGCGGGCGGGGATGGCACGATCCACGCCGCCGTTCAGGTCCTGGCCAACACCGACACCGCCGTGGGAATCCTGGCCCAGGGAACCGCGAATAACTTCGCGAACTCGCTGCGGCTGGCTCGCGATCTCCCCACCGCTTTCCAGACGATCGCGCGCGGCAACATCCGCGACATCGACCTGGGCGAAGCGAACGGCGAGTACTTTACGGAGGGCGCAGGAGTGGGCGTCTTCGCAGACGCTCTTTCCGTTGCTGGATGCGGCCGGACCAAGAGCATCCCGCGCACCCTGCGCACCCTCGTCCAACTGCTGGTTACCAACCGCCGATACCGGCTGACCCTGGTGATCGACGGCGTGCCGTACACCGAGGAAGTGCTGGACGTCGAGGTAGCCAACACCCACTGCCTCGGACTGAACATGCCGATTGCGCCGACCGCTAACCTCTCGGATTCGCAACTGGACGTGGTGGTGTTCAAAGCGCTGTCCCGGCGGGAGTGGATCCCCTACTTCAAGGCGATCTACGCCCAGGCACACCTGGACCTGCCGAAAGTCGTCCACTTCCGCGCCAAGACCGTGGAGATCCACTCTCGACGGCCGATCACCGCCCACGTGGACGATCGCGCCTGGCGCCGTACGCCGCTGACGATCCGCATGGTTCCGCGAGGTCTGAAGGTGTTTGTAGACGAGCTTTAAGTAGCGTGGCGAGATGTGCCCTGCGGCATCATGCTGAATTGGCCGCGATGTGACCGCGAAATGCAGGTGGGCTCAACGCGGGGTTCTTCGTAGGGGCATCCGCCGTGGTTGCCCGGCAAACGAGGACGGTGCGGGCGCCAGCAAAGCCGTACCGCCGCCGAGCGGTGGTTACGGCTCTGCCGACGCCGGGAGGAAGATCTGGCGAGGGCAACCACGGCGAGTGCCCCTACGGAGAATCGCCCGTCGGGTCTGCACGTTCCCTCCCCCTATCGCTAGGAAGCCGCGCACTCCCTGTGCTTCGAGCGGCAGCCGCGGTGGGCGCCGGAGCGTGCGTCTCATTGCAACCACCCGACGGGTTTTACCGTCAGACCGGGCGCACTTCCACGTCCGCGTTCGCCGTGTCGGAAACCTCGTCCAGCGCGTCCCGGAGGCGAGCGGCGGTGACGTCGTGCGGGAAGTCCGCGGTGACCGTCATCTCGAAGAGCGGCGCGCCGGTAACGGCGGCCTGGTATGCAGAAGTGTTGAGCGAGATCACGTTGCCGCCCAACGCTCGAAGGGTGCCGGTGACCGCGTGCACGATGCCGGGGTGGTCCAGCGCGTGGACCTTGATCTCGTAGGAGCGGACGTTACCGGCCCGGTGTGCGGTAGGACTCTGGGTGTCCTTGATCACCACCTGTAGGCCCAGCCGGGTACAGGCGCCCTCCACGTCCGCGCGCGCCTCGGAGAGCTGGCCGCCGGCGCCGGAGACCAGCATCATCAGCGCGAACTCGCCGCCGAGCACGGCCATGCGGCTGTCCGCCACGTTGAGGCCGCGGCCGGCGAGGATCTGCGTGAGATCGGCGACGATCCCGGGGCGGTCAGTCCCGAGGGCGGTGAAGACCAGGTATTCTTGGCTCATAGCTCTCCCCCATCCAGAATGGCGCGGACCTTGCGCACGCCTGCCTCGGTGGCCGCCCGGTACTC
>JAJFMS010000941.1 GCA_020696885.1 Armatimonadota bacterium
AGCGCCAGGCCCGGCACAACGGCTCATCAGGAACCGTGTGCGCTGCCCAGGGGCGGCTCTTACTGATCGAAGCAGAAACCACTAACGAGCACGGAGTAAGGGAGTAGTGGAGAACTGGAGTGTTGGGGTCTGTTACTCCAATACTCCATTACTCCAACACTCCTGGACTTTAGTACTCGATGCTCAAGTCAGCAGGAACGTATCAGGAAGCGATGTCGACCACGGCCCGCAGGTTCTTCCGCGCGGCGGCGGTGTTCACCACGGTGCGAATCGCGTTGGCGATCCGTCCGCCCTTGCCGATCACCTTGCCGATGTCGCTCTGCGCCACGGTTACCTCCAGGTAGACCGTATTGCCTTTACGCGACGTCTCGATGACCTGGACCGCGTCCGGGTTGTCGACCAGCGACTCCACGAGGACCGCGACGACGTCTTCCATTATTCGCTCCCGGCGGCTCCGCCCGCCTTGGCGGCCTTCTTGGCCTCTTCGTAGCGCTCGGTGATCCCGGTGCGGCGCAGCAGGTCCGCCGCAGTGTCGCTGGGCTGCGCGCCCCGCTGCAGCCACAGGATCGCCTTCTGCTCATCGATCTTCACGGTGGCCGGCTCGGTCAGCGGGTCGTAGTAACCCAGCTGATCGATGGTGCGACCGTCCCGCGGGGACGTGGAGTTGGCGACGACTACGCGGTAGAAGGGACGCTTCTTGGCGCCCATGCGCGTCAAACGAATTCGTACTGGCAACGGGACTCCTCCTGGTCAAACATCCGTGCTGGCCGGCCGGAGAGCATGGCTCTCGCGGCTGGCGCTGCGGAATTCATCAACTATCTTCTAAAAGGCATCCTCGGCAACCGAGGCATCTTTTTCTTGCCGGACGTGATCTGGTGCACTTGCGAGAACATCTTGCGCATTTCGTCAAACTGCTTCAGCAGCCGGTTGACGTCCTGCACGGTGGTCCCGCTGCCGCGGGCGATGCGCCGGCGGCGACTGCCGTTGAGTATATCCGGTTCACGCCGTTCTTCGCGAGTCATCGACTGAATGATTGCCTGCACCCGGTCCAACTGCTTCTCATCGACTTCCGGAATATCCATGTTGGCGCCGCCGAAGCCCGGCAGCGCCTTCAGCAGTTGATCCAGCGGCCCCATCTTCCGCACCTGCACGAGCTGCGAGAGGTAGTCGTCCAGGTCGAACCGGTTCGACAGGATCTTCTTCTCGAGCGCGAGCGCGGTCTTCTCGTCGATCGCGAGCTGCGCCTTCTCGATCACCGAGAGGACGTCGCCCATCCCCAGAATCCGGGAGGCCATCCGGTCCGGGTGGAACGGCTCCAGGGCTTCGGCCTTCTCGCCGACGCCCATGAACTTGATCGGCTTCCCGGTGACGGCCCGGATGGAGATCGCCGCGCCGCCGCGGGTATCGCCGTCCAGCTTGGTCAGCACGAAACCGGTCACGTTCAGCCGCTCCGTGAACTGCGTCGCCACGTTCACGGCGTCCTGGCCGGTCATCGCGTCCAGCACCAGCAGCGCCTCGGTGGGCTGCACGGCCTGCTGCAGCCGCTTCACCTCGGCCATCATCTCTTCGTCAACGTGGAGCCGGCCCGCGGTGTCGACGATCACCACGTCGCACTGCTGCTCCTGCGCCGCCCGGATCCCGTCCAGGGCGATCCGCACCACGTCGCGCTGGTTCAGGTCCGCGTGCACCGGAACCTTCACCCCTTCGCCCACCACCTGAAGCTGCTTGATGGCGGCCGGGCGGTACACGTCGCACGCCACCAGCAGCGGCCGGCGGCCCTGCTTCCGGATCATCATCGCCAGCTTGCCGCAGGTGGTGGTCTTTCCAGATCCCTGCAGCCCGACCATCATGATCACGGTGGGGGGCTTGGCGGAGTAAGTGATCCGGCTCTCGTCCGCCCCCAACACCGCGCACAGCTCCTCGTCCACGATCTTGACGACGTGCTGGGCAGGCGTGAGGCTCTCCAGGATCTCGGCCCCAACGGCGCGCTCCTTGATGCGCGCCACCAGGTCCTTGACGACTTTGAAGTTGACGTCCGCTTCCAGCAGCGCCAACCGGATCTCCCGCAGGGCTTCGGCCACGTCCTGCTCGCGCAGCGTGCCCTTACCCCGAAGGCGGCCGAAGACTCCCTGTAGTTTTTCGGAGAGCGAATTGAACATCTAGCTTCAGGACGGCAGGCGCAGACCACAACGCCGGAGACTACCGCCAAACCGCACAAGTATACTCCGCGGTCCCCCAGGCGTCAATCGTGGGCGATTCGGTCGAAGCATGCGAGCCGGGTAGGGGCATCATACCGGCCGGATCGATTCTCCGTAGGGGCATCCGCCGTGATTGCCCTGGCTGCGGCATACTTCCTACCTGGCGCAAAGCCGTACCGGTCAAGTGCGCCATCGGTCGGTCGTGCTCATGCTTTGCGCGGCGCCAGGAGGACATGCGCGGCCGGTGGGAAGCGCTGACGAGACGTGCTGTGCGGGGCGCTATCCGGTGAACGCTTGCAGGGCAAGCAGGGCCGCTGCCCCTACGGAGAATCGTTCGCAATCAGCACGATGCCGCCGTAGGGGCATCCGCCGTGATTGCCCTGGCCCGGTCCCATACCAGGCGCTAGCACAGCGGCACTCCAATTCGGGCGTCGCCTCGATCACTGCAAGCGCGGCCAACGAGACTCGCTGACGAGACATGCTGTGCGCAACGCTATTCGGCAAACGCTTACAGGGCAAGCAGGGCCGCTGCCCCTACGGCAGATCGTTCGCGATCAGCACGATGCCTCCGTAGGGGCATCCGCCGTGATTGCCCTGGCTGCGGCACGGTTCCTACCTCCCGCAAAGCCGTACCGGTCAAGCGCACCATCAGCCAATGGGGCTCACCCCACCGGCGCCAGCCGCTCCTCCACGCCCCGGGGCCGCGTGGCCTCCGCGCCATCCAGCAGCCTCCGCAGCGCCTCCAG
>JAJFMS010000942.1 GCA_020696885.1 Armatimonadota bacterium
GGAAAGTTGGAGGAGTAGGTGGTGCCGGTAACGTAGGCGTTGCCGTCCGAGTCCACCGCCACCGCCAGCGCGCGGTCGTAGTCGCTGCCGCCCAGGTAGGTGGAATACTGGAGTGCGGAGCCGCCCGCGTTCAGCCGGGAGACGAACCCGTCCGCTTCGCCGTTCCGCGCGTTCTGAAGGGCGCCGACGCGGGGGAAGTTAGGGGAGAACGTATCACCGGCGATAATCGCCTCGCCGCCGGGGGACACGCCGATTCCGAAGCCGGCATCGAAGTCATTGCCGCCCACGAACCGGGTGTATTGCAGCACGCCCGCAGAATTCAGTTTCGTGACGAACGCGTCGGACTCACCCCCGAATGCCGCCGGGGTAGCGCCGCGGAGGTTGCTGGAGCTGGTAGTCCCCACCACGTACGCGTTCTGGGAGCCGTCCACGGCCACGCCGTTCCCGATGTCCGTGTCGGAGCCACCGACGAGGGTGGAGAAGACCGGCGCCCCGGATCCGTCCAGCCGGGTGACGAACGCGTCACTGTTTCCGCCGTAGGCAGGGCCGGAGGTGACCGGGAAGTTCGCCGAGGTGGTTTCCCCGGTAATCGTGGCGCCATCGTTAACGTCTACCACGATCCCCAGGCCGCTCTCACTGGCGGCGCCGCCCAGGTAGGTCGAGTAGATCAGGGCATTGCCCGCAGGGTTGAGCTTCGACACGAACGCGTCTGTGGTGCCTAGCTTGGCGCCCTGGGCGGCGGCGCTGGTCGGGAAGTCCAGCGAGGCGGTGGTGCCGGTCAGGTACGCGTTGCCGGAGGCGTCCGCCGCCGCTGCGTTTCCGGCATCCGCGCCGTTGCCGCCGAGATACGTGCTGTAGTTGAGCAGCGGGTCGATCACGAGAGCCCGGCTGCGGTCGAAGTCGCCCAACTCGAACGCCACGGTGTCTCCGGCAACGCGGTAGCTGGCCTGGACCGTGCGACGGCCACCTTCCGCTTCCTGATAAGCGGTGGGGCGCTGCTGGCGCAGGGTGCCCGCCTCCGTGCGGATGAGCAGGTCGCCCGCGGCATCAACCTTCAGCTCTTCCGCTCCGGACATCCGCATCCGGATGTTGGCGGGCTCCGCTCCGGCACCGACGATGAAGTCGTATTCCAGCTCGCTCCCGTTGCCGTAGTAGGCCAGGTCGATGCCCGGATAGACCTGGTCGCACCGCACCTGCGCAAAGGTGCGGACGCCGGTCTTCCAGCCGGAACGGTCGCGGCCGAGCAGGTAGTTCACGTGGCCGGGAAGCTGCTGGGAACCGGACACGGCAGGCTGCGGCGCGGAATCCACCAATGCCATCCGCAGCACGGAGCCGCTGCCGGAGCGGGTCGGCTCGGCGTGACGGCGGGCGAGGCGCGGGCGGGGTCCCCGGCTCGATTCGTCCGCGTGTGGCTGGGCTGCCGGGGCCAGGTGGAGGGTAGCGCCGCGGGGCTCGATCTGGACGGCGCAGCCCCGGGTGCGCGCTACGAAGCGCGTTCCGGCCGGCGCCTGGCCCACGTTCTCCTCGAAGCCGAGAGGGAGACGTGCAAGCGCAGCATCCAGCGGCCGAGGACTCGGGCTGCGAGCAGCGAGGCCGAGCGTTGAATTCCAGGCGGCAGCGCCTGCGATGACCGCACCACCAAGAAGCAGAGAAATCCGAGACGGAACCGTCAGTCTAGTCAACACCGTGGGCGATCCTCCAGGGTTTGAGCGGGGGAGCCCCGGCCGGCGGGGCGGAAAAGGCACATGCGGTGCGGCAGCGCGAACCGGGTGTCGGACCTATTGTCGGTCGCCTGAGGACTACAACCGCCGGCCCACCGATCGATTCATCGCAAAGCGGTAGCTTAATCGGTAGCCGTCCCCGGTTCCGTGGTGTCGGTTCACGGCACCTACTCCATCAGTTGGATAAAACCGTGCTCACACAACTTCCCGCGGCGGACTTGAACCCCGGCGCTGAACACGGCACTGTTTCAGTGGCGGCACCGCGCTAAACTGGTGGTGTCACTCACGGATTAGGTAGGGAGGTCCGGGTGGAGCAGCTCCTGGTCTGGATAGCGTTGGCGGCGGGTGGGGTTGGGCTAGCGGTGCCGTTGTTCCGGGGCCGCACCGCCGGTGGTGCGTCTCCCCCGGCACGATCACTGGTGGGCGGCGTTCTCGCCGTGATCGGCGCTGCCGGCCTGCTCAGCTTGCTGACGCAGCCGCCGTTCTCGCCCGGGCAGACTCTAGCGCCGGGGCTGGCGTTGGGCGCCATTACCGTGTTGGTCGCAGCGCTGGCACTGTCCGGGAGCAGCTCACCGGTGCTGGTATGGAGTGGCCGGTTCGGCGTGGTCACCTGCGGCGTGGCGCTGCTTACGGCCCTGCTGTCAGCGCGGGTGCTGGATGCGCTGGTCGGCTTTGCGGTGGGCGCGGTGGTCACGGCGCTCCTGCTCCGCGTGGAGGCCGGCCAGACCGCGGACCGCACCGCAGCCGCCGAAACCACGGCAGTGCTCGGCGTGACCCTGGCGGCCGCGACTTACCTGGCCACCTTCCACCGGAGCCCGACGGGAGTTCGGGAGTGGCAGGCGCTGCCGGTGCTTTTCAGCGGTGCGTCCTCGCTGCTCCTCGCGGTGCGGGGCAGCCTTCCCGTTCCTGCCGGTCGCGAAGGCTGGTACTCGGTGCTGGTGCCCCTGGCCCCGCTGGGTGTCATCGCATGGCTGGTGTCGCAGCAGCTCCACGGCTCGGCCGGCTTCCTGCGGGTGGTGCTGGTGGGCTTCGGCGTGTTCGCGCTCCTGGCCTGGATCGAGCGTACCTCGGGCCGGGCCGCCGAGGATGGCGGCGCGGCGGGAGCGGGGGAGGGGCTGGCTGGTCCGTCCTTGCTCACCGCGCTGCTGGTGTTGGGCGGCGCAGTGCTGGCGTTCCGGGAGCTCCATGGCTACGGGCTGGCCCTGATGGTGCTGGCTGGC
>JAJFMS010000047.1 GCA_020696885.1 Armatimonadota bacterium
AGAGTAACGGAGTGGTAGAGAACTGGAGTGTTGCTGGCTACTCCACTACTCCACTACTCCACTACTCCACTACTCCACTACTCCATTACTCCATTACTCCAGAACGCTTCTGCAGCGGGGTAGATCAGCCCGGTAGATCGCCACAACGCCGTTCTCGAATACTTGCCCGGTACCGGGCCGAGCGAACACGGTTATCGCTCATAACGAGGAGGTCGCAGGTTCAAATCCTGCCCCCGCTTTGATCTGATGGTTTCTTGTCTCGGTTTGCTCGTAGGGAGCTTCCGTGCGAGCGACTTGCCCGGCTCGGGCCGAGGTCGTACGGTTATTCTAGGGTTCAAGTCCCTCCCGACGCTTTGATGATGGAAGTAGCTCAATGGTAGAGCAGCGGAAAGATTCGTTTGCACACCCTTGCCCGAACCGGGCCGGCGTAAACGGTTATCGTTCCAAATCCGCGGGTTGGGGGTTCAAGTCCCCTCTTCCATCCTGGACGGGCCGGCGCTTTCGGTGATCACCGGGATGGTCGGTTGGCTACCGACGTCCGTGCTCATACACGGAAGATGCGAGGAGATGCCCCTCGCTTCCGGTCTCGTGCGAGGGCTTTCGGGTCCTCGACAGACCGCTTATCGAAAGCAAGTATTGCCCGTCCAACCGCTGGAATACCGGCGGTAGTATCTCGTAAAGGAGCGGTACAATGACGTACCTCAAAGATCTATTCTCAACGCAGCGGACGCCACAGTCCGAAGCGATTCCCGGTACCAACCAGGTGCCGAATAGCGGCGGCGGTTTCGCGTGGGCCGTGGATGACTGGACGCGCCTGCAGCGGTTCCTGGTGCTCGGGAGCGAGGGCGGATCCTACTACGCCACGCAGCGCGCACTGACGCTGGAGAACGCGGCGGCCGTGGCACGCTGCCTGCAGGCGGACGGACCGCGCGTGGTGCGGACGATCGTCGAGATCTCGGAGGCGGGTCGCGCGCCGAAGACCGATCCGGTTATCTTCGCGCTCGCGCTCGCGGCGACAGAGCGAGCAGACGCGGTTACCCGACGCCAGGCACTGGCGGCGCTCCCGCGCGTCTGTCGTACCGGCACGCACCTGTTCCACTTCGCGGCGTACGTGGATGGGATGCGCGGCTGGGGTCGCGGTCTGCGCCGGGCAGTGGCGGACTGGTACGGCCAGCCGGTGGATCGGCTCGCGTACCAGGCGGTGAAGTACCAGTCGCGCGACGGCTGGAGCCACCGGGACCTGCTGCGGCTGTCGCACCCGAAGGCGGAGTCGCCGGAGTCGGCGCATCAGGCGTTGTACCACTGGATGGTGAAGGGTTGGGATTGGGTCGGCGAAGAGCCGCACCCGGACCCGGCGCTGCGCCTGGTGTGGGCGGCCGAGCGGGCGAAGCGGGCGGAGACGCTGACCGAGGTGGTCCATCTGGTCCGCGAGTATCGCCTGCCGCGAGAGGCGGTGCCCACGCAGTGGCTGAAGGAAGCCGCGGTCTGGGAAGCGCTGCTGACGGACATGCCGATGACGGCGCTCATCCGGAACCTGGCAACGCTGACGCGAGTTGGCCTGTTCCAGGACTGGGAAGTGACGCGGCGCGTGGTGGCGCAGCTCACGGACCGCGAGCGGCTGCGGAAGGCGCGGGTGCACCCGATCGCCCTCCTGGCGGCGTTGAAGACGTACGCCCAGGGTCACGGCGAGCGGGGCAAAAACACCTGGACGCCGGTGCAGGCGGTGGTGGATGCGCTGGACGCGGCGTTCTACGCCTCGTTCGAGCACGTGGCGCCCACGGGTAAGCGGTGGCTGCTGGCGCTGGACGTCTCCGGATCGATGGAGTGCGGTATGGTAGCGGGGGTGCCCGGCCTGACGCCGCGGGTAGCGAGCGCGGCGATGGCGATGATCACTGCGGCAACGGAGACGGACCACCGCGTGGTGGCATTCACCTCGGCGGGACACGGCTTCGGGGGCCAGTGGGGCGGGGGAGACCCCGGCCTGACCGAGCTGGCGATCTCGCCGAAGCAGCGGCTGGATGACGTCTGCGCGAAGGTCCGCGGGCTGCCGATGGGCGGCACGGACTGCTCGCTGCCGATGCGCTGGGCGCTGAAGCGGAAGCTGCCGGTAGACGTGTTCGCGGTCTACACGGACTCGGAGACGTGGGCGGGCTCGATCCACCCGGCGCAGGCGCTGCGGGAATACCGCCAGCGGACAGGGATCCCGGCGAAGCTGATCGTGGTCGGGATGGTGTCCAACGGGTTCACCATCGCGGACCCGGACGACGCCGGAATGCTGGACGTAGTCGGCTTCGACACCGCGACGCCGGCGCTGATGAGCGACTTCGCGGTCGCTTGACGATGGCCTGGTGACACGGGCAAGCGAGAAGGGGTCGAACGAATGCTCGTTCGACCCCTTCTCGTGTTCTGAGCTACCCGGGCGGTGGTGTACTACACAGGCCGGTTGACGGGTCGCGTCGCGTCCTGGCGCCGTCCGGCGGGCGACAGGAAACGCGCCGATATCGCCGAATGGATTCGTAATCGGTTCGCGTCTTACTTGCACCCGTCGAGCGGCCATCCCACAGCGCGGAGCTGTTCGGCTAACAGGGAGCTCGAAGGCAGAGTCGCCACACGGGAACGGGAGAGGAGGCACCGAATGATCGGGAGATTGCTGCGAAGCTGGCTCTTGTTACTTGCACTGTTGTTGACCGTGGCGCCGGCCACCGCCCAGGGGTACGAACCCGCTGTCGCGGACCTCGCGAAGGATGCAGCGCTCGAAGCGGTCCTCGACCCGAAGGAGCGAACCCTACCCGGTTATCTGAGTGACCTCGCCACTCGCACCGGGCGGAGTATCGTCATCCTTGGGTTCGACGGCTCTCGGCTTCACCTCGACGCGTTTCGAAAGCGCCCGGCGCGCGATCTGCTGGTGGAGATGGCGACGGGAGCCAAGGCCGCCTGGCGCAGCCACGACCGGTTTCTGCTGCTCTACCCGGCGGAGATGGAGCGACACGCGGCTAAACCGGTGTCCCGAACCGCCATCTGGAAAGAGCTGGAGCGAGAGGTGTCGGTGGTGTTCGCGGGTGACTTCATGGGCACCGTGCAGAACCTGGGGAAACCGGGCGGCGTGGCCTTACTGCCGGTAGGCCCCAATGCACCTCCGGGCGCAGTGGCGCGTTCCTTCATGCCATGCGTCGTGGCCATCAAAGACCGCACTTTGGACGACGTACAGCAGATGTTGACGGTGCTTACGGGTGATCCATGGGACCACTGGCACGGAGCGCACCTTCTCTGCTTCAACGGAAGGCCACTCAGCGGCGATGAGCGACGGATTGTGGATAGCACCATCGCATCGCTCAACCTCTCTCAGAGCATCAGCCGCACCCAGCGAAAGCTGATCGATACGGAGCGAGGCCTGCTGTATTCGGATCTCACCCTGCGTCAGAAGGGCGATCTTGCAGCGGCAACGGCGCGCATCCGGGAGAAAAACGGAGCAGGCCCGGAAGGGCTCGTGATCCATCGCGTACCCCGAGCCCCGCACCTGGAGCCGGATCCGTACGTCGATATCTCCGTCCGCACTGCCACCGGGCTGATACGGGTTGGCAGTATCCGGTTCTACTAACACCGGCAGGTCTGGAGGCCTGAAGTTGCACCGCTTTTGCCGAACGGCTCGGCGGTTACCGCCGAGCCGTTCGCGTGGTCTGATCCCGGTTAGATGATGTGCGCTAACCCTAGCCGATGCTCCGCTGGCCCCACGGCAGCGGCATCGTGGGCGGCGTGCGGTGGCGGCTTCCGCGCAGGTCGACCGGTCGGGGTTGGAACCACTCGACGAACCGGACGAGTTGCTTCACCGCCTCCTCGTAGGCCTCGCCGCCCTTCTCCGCGGTGGCCAGCTCCGCTTCGCCAATCACTCCGCTCTGGGTGTAGCTGCTGGTCCAGGAGACGATGGTGGCCGGGCCGGCTCCGAACAGGTCTACCCAGTTGAATGGGCTCTCCTCGGTGTTGAAGCTGGCGGGCTCGCTGCGGATCAGGTCCTTCCGGACGTTGTCTCCGTCCAGATACAGGTAGAGCGAGGTCTCCAGCTCACAGGCGTGGGCGCAGCTTCCGGGGAACTTGCCCTGGCGCCAGCGCGGCAGGAACTCCTTGTCCACAGTGAGCAGGTTCCACCACGCGGCCAGGATGCACTCCGCGTCCGTCTCGATGTTCGTGCGGCGCGCCACCAGGTCCAGGTTCGGCATGTTGGAGCCATGGCCGTTGAGCAGCAGGATCTTCTTGAAGCCGTGATAGGCCAGCGACTTCGTGATGTCCAGCACGTGATCGATGAAGTGCTCCCAATGGTTATTGATGGTGCCGGGAAAGTCCATCACGTGCCCGGTGTAGCCGTAGGAAACCGTGGGCAGCACCAGGATCTTGTCCGGCAGCAGTCGTCCAGCCCCACGGGCGATCTCGGTGGGGCAGACGATGTCCACGTCCAGCGGCAGGTGCGGTCCGTGCTGTTCCACGGACCCACAGGGGACGATGCACACTTTGCCCAGCTCGATCGCGTCGTTGATCTCGGGCCAGGTCAGCTTCTCGTAGCGGTATTCGGTAGCGGCGCGGCTCATGCGGAAGACCTCCAGGCCGTTGTTACGGTTCCGCCGGGCGCTCTCCTGCGCCCGTGCCGAGCTTCCAGGTTACCCTGGGACCCCGAGCGGGCGGCAGTTCGGCCGTTTGGGCTGGTCCCAGCCTAACGGCCTCCGGGCTTTCAACCGATACTCCAAGGGGTCCGGTGGGGGAGTGGGGGCGAGCTTCAGCGCCTGGGAACTCTTATGCGAATCATGGTGGTGGATGACTCTCCGGATAACCGCGTGCTGCTGGCGAGGCAGCTCCAGCGCGCCGGCTACCCGGAGGTGCTGCTCGCGGAGACGGCGGAAGTCGCCCTCCATCGCCTGGGCGTGGGCCGCGCGGAAGGCGAGGCGGTGGACCTGATCCTGATGGATCTCGTCCTGCCCGGCATGAGCGGCATCGAGGCGATCCGCGCCCTCCGGGCGGATCCTCGCCTGGCGGACATCCCGATCTTGATGGTGACCGTCTGCCGGGAAGGTCAGGAGCTGGAGGCGGCGTTCGAGGCCGGCGCGACGGACTACATCCAGAAGCCGTGCAACCGGGCGGTGATGGTGGCGCGCGTCCGGCACGCGCTGCGACTGAAGCAGGAGATCGACCAGCGGAAAGCACAGGCGCAGGAGCTACTCGAGACCACACGTCGGCTGGAGCAGGTGAATGAGGCGCTCCACCGGCTCTCGCACCTGGACGGCCTGACCGGAATCCCGAACCGGCGGTCGTTCGACGAGACGATGGACCGGGAATGGCGCCGGGTGCGGCGGAACGAGGGGGTCCTGTCGCTGTTGATGATTGACATCGACCACTTCAAAGCCCTGAACGACCGGTACGGGCACCTGGCGGGCGACGAATGCCTCCGGCTGGTGGCGAGCGTGTTCGCCGAAGAGCTGGCCAGGCCGGGCGACTTCGCCGCCCGCTACGGCGGCGAGGAATTCGCCGTGATCCTCCCGGAGATCCGGATCGAGGGCGCCGTGCAGCTGGGGGAGCGGCTCCGTCTCGCGCTGGGCGGCCGGGGCTATTGCCTCCCGGGAGTCGCGGAGCCGGTGCAGGTAACGGTGAGCGTAGGCGCCGCCAGCACCCATCCGGACGCCGGCCGCGGTCCGGACGACCTCGTCCGCTGGGCCGACGAGGCGCTCTACGCCGCCAAATCCGCCGGTCGCAATTGCGTGGTCCCGCACCGCCCGGTGTAGGCTCGCGGTTTGCCCGTGCACCCCACGTACAGGGTGCAAACCCGGTACATGGGATTGGAAATCACCTCGCTAGGAAACGGGTTTTGCTAGTTGACTACGACCAGGGAATGGGGGAGGGAACGTGCAGACCCGACGGGCGATTCTCCGTAGGGGCACTCGCCGTGGTTGCCCTCGCCAGGCCTTCCTCCCGGCGCTGGCAAAGCGGTACCCACCGGTTGGAAGCGGTACGGCTTTGCGCGCGCCCGCACCGTCTTCGTTTGCCGGGCAACCACGGCGGAGGCCCCTACCCGACAACGGCCTTGAGCCAACTATCCTCCACGGTCGCCCCGTGCCCGCGGAAACTAGCAAACCTCGTTAGGAAGCCGTCCTCCGGACGAGAAGCCCCCGATTATCGGTAGCGTGGAAAAGACGCCCGGCCACCAATCTCCGCCCCCGCCGATGCTGCCCCTGCATCCCCGCCAGACGCGCCCACATCCTCTCCCCTCCCCGGCCCCAATCTTACTCATACTCATACTCCTCGGCGCCGCCGATCCCGGGGTGTTACCAGCCAGCCGCCGTGGGTATACACCCCTGTGCCAGCCACCCACCCCACCCTGGAGTATCCCACCGTGCCCCGCCCCGGACCCGTCGCGCGAGTCGCGATCGAGCCCGAAACGTTTTTCTGGGCCACCGGCATCGAAGACACGTTCATCACCGCTCCCTGGCCGGCGAGCGGCCGGACGCTCGACGAGTACGAGCTCACGGGGCACTATGACCAGTGGGCGCGGGACTTCGAGCTGATGGCGCACCTGGGGGTCCGCACGGCTCGCTACGGCATCCCCTGGCATCGGGTGCAGCCGGAGCCGGACCGCTGGGACTGGACCTGGCCGGACCGCACGCTCAACCGCTTGTTGGAGCTGGGCATCAACCCGATCGTGGACCTGGTTCACTACGGGCTGCCCGGCTGGATGGACGGCGCGTTCCTGAACCCGGAGTTTCCTGATCGGATGGCGGAGTACGCTTCCCGGCTGGCGGAGCGTTTTCAGGGCCGCATCCGGTGGTATACCCCGCTCAACGAGCCGCGGATCACCGGCTGGTATACCGGCAAGCTCGGCTGGTGGCCGCCGTACCGGCGCGGTTGGAGCGGCTTCGTGCCGGTGATGGTGGCGATCGCGAAAGGGATCGTGAAGACGAGCCAGGCGCTGCGGGAGCTCGATCCGGAAATGGTGCTGGTGCACGTGGACGCCACGGACGTGTATGAGTCGCCGGACCCGACGCTCGCGGACGAGGTGACGCGCCGGCAGGAGATCGGCTTCCTGGCGCTGGATCTCGCCGCCGGGAAAGTGGACGAAGCCCACGCGCTTCGCAGTTGGCTGCGCCGGAACGGCGCTTCCGAGACGGACCTGGACTGGTTCGCCGACCGAGCCATCCTGCCGGACATGATCGGCCTGAACATGTATCCGATGTTCTCGCGGAAGCGGCTGGTCCGCTCCTCGCACGGGCTGCGGAGTCAGATGCCCTATGCCTCCGGGGACCTGGTGGAGCGGGTGGCGGAGCTGTACTGGGAGCGCTACGGCCTCCCCATGATGATCTCGGAGACGGCGGCTCGCAAGCACCGGCGGATGGAGTGGCTGGAAGGTTCTCTAGCCTCCGTCCGGCGCACGCGGGAGCGTGGGATCCCCCTCGTCGGCTACACCTGGTGGCCGATGTTCGCGCTGGTTGCCTGGGCGTATCGGCAGTCGAACCGCCCCGTGCGCGATTATCTGGAGCAGATGGGCCTCTGGGACCTGGAGCCCGGTCCCGGTGATGCGCTCCGGCGGGTGCCTACCCCGCTGGTGGACGCTTACCGGGAACGCGTGACCGGCGGCTGCAGCGCCGTCGGGTTGCTCGGCAACGCGGCCACCGCCCCGAGGTGAGGACGAACGAGTGTTCAAGAGCTTCTTCTTCGGCGGATTCGAATGCGCCACCGGATTCAACTCGCAGGGCGAGTGGATCGACCAGATCGCTGCCACGCAGCACGACCGCTTCGCGCGGGACGACTACCAGCTCCTGAGCGAGGTCGGCCTGTCCGCCGCTCGCGAGGGAGTTCGCTGGCCGCTGGTGGATCGCCGTGGCCGGTACGACTTCTCCAGCGTGCGTCCGTTCGTAGAAGCCGCCCGCGAGAACGACGTGGAGGTGGTGTGGGACCTCTTCCACTACGGTTATCCGGAAGACGTCGATCCGTTCTCGGAAGCATTCCCGCGCCGGTTTGCGGACTACTGCTATGCGGCGGGCCGCTACCTGGCGGCCCGGACGGATGGGGTTTGCTACTTCACGCCGGTGAACGAGCCCTCGTACTACTCGTGGGCCGCGGGTCACGCGGGCCTCTTCGCGCCCCATACGAAGGAGCGCGGGTACGAGCTGAAGGTGCAGCTCGCGCGCGCGGCGATCCTTGGCGCGGAGGCGCTCTGGGCCGCCTGTCCGCACGCCCGCATCGTGAGCGTGGACCCGTTCTGCCGGGTGGTCGCGCCTCGGAATCGTCCCGACCTGGAAGAGCGCGCCGACTGGTTCAACGAGAACGCCGTGTTCGAGAGCTGGGACATGATCTCCGGCAGGAAGCTGCCCGAGCTCGGCGGCAGCCGGAGGCACCTGGACATCGCCGGGATCAACTTCTATTGGACCAACCAGTGGGAGCTGGACCGCGAAGGCGTCCCACTTGAGCCCTCGGACGAGCGCGCCTGGAAGCTGCGCCAGGTGGTCCGCTACGTCTGGGAGCGCTACGGCGGAGACCTGCTGATCACCGAAACCGCCCACCGGGACGAGATGCGCCCGGTATGGATGCGAGAGCTGGCCGCGGAGTGCGAGGCGGTCTTGCTGGAGGGGATCCCCCTGCGCGGCGCCTGTCTCTATCCGATCCTCGGCATGCCCGAATGGCACGCGCAGGAAGAGTGGACGCGGATGGGGCTCTGGGACTGCCACGTGGAAGGTGACCGCCTTCACCGCCGCCTCTGCGAGCCGATGATGGAGGCGCTGGTCGAAGCGCACCGGCTGGATGCACACCTGCACTGGCTCTCGGAGCACCGGGAGCTGATCGCCGCGTGAAGTCGCAGGAGTAGTGGAGTAGTGGAGTAGTGGAAGGCCGCTCCCCCCATCACTCCATCACTCCATCACTCCATCACTCCATCACTCCATCACTCCATCACTCCATCACTCCATCACTCCATCACTCCTCATTCCCTGGAACGCCATGGACTACCGGATCGAACGGGATACGCTAGGTGAAGTGCGGGTGCCCGCAGACGCGCTTTACGGCGCGCAGACGCAGCGCGCGGTGGAGAATTTCCCGGTAAGCGGGCTTCGGGCGCATCCCGCGTTAATCCAGGCGACCGCCTGGATTAAGAAGTCGGCCGCGCTGGCCAACCGGGACCTGGGCCGCCTCCCTGCCGAGAAGGCAGACGCCATCTCGCGTGCGGCGGACCAGTTGATCGCCGGGAAGTGGCGTGAGCAGTTCGTGGTCGACGTGTTTCAGGCGGGCGCCGGCACCAGCCACAACATGAACACGAACGAGGTGCTCGCCTCGCTGGCTGCGACAGAATTGGGCGTGCCGGGCGACCGGAGCCTGGTCCACGCGAACGACGACGTGAACATGGGGCAGTCCACGAACGACGTGATGCCCACCGCCATCCGCCTGGCGGCCCTGCTGCTGCTCCGCGACCTCTATCCCGCCATCCACGGGCTGGCGGACGCACTCGAGGAGAAATCCGTCGAGTTTGCGGGCCTGCTCAAGTCCGGGCGGACCCACTTGCAGGACGCGGTCCCGATCCGGCTCGGCCAGGAGTTCGGCGCCTACGCGCGCACCATCCGCCGCTGCGCCCGCCGCATCACGGCGGGCGAGGAGAGCCTGCGGGAGCTGGGCATCGGCGGATCGGCGGTCGGCACCGGCCTGAACGCCGGGCGCGAGTACCGCGAGCTGATCGTGCGCTACCTCCGCGAGGAGACCGGCTTCGACCTGCGCAGCTCCGATGACCTGGTCGAGGCGATGCAGAACATGGATCCGTTCCTGGAGCTGTCCGGCAACCTGCGGCTGCTGGCCGTGGCGCTCACCCGGATCTCCAACGACCTCCGCCTCCTGGCCTCCGGGCCGAACACCGGCCTCGACGAGATCCGGCTGCCGGCGGTCCAGCCCGGCTCCTCAATCATGCCCGGCAAAGTGAACCCCGTGCTGCCGGAGATGCTGAACCAGGCGTGCTATCACGTGCTCGGCAACGACCAGGCGATCCTGCTGGGGGTCCAGGCCGGTCAGCTCGAGCTGAACGTGATGATGCCGGTGATCGGGCACAACCTGTTCCAGCAGTTGACCGTGTTGCGCGGAGCGATCGACGCCTTCACGCGTAAGTGCGTCCGCGGCATCCAGGCGAACCCGGAGCGGCTGAAGTACTACCTGGACCGCACCCTCGGCCTCGCTACCGCGCTCAACCCTTACATCGGCTACGCCAATGCCGCCGCCATCGCCAAGGAGGCCCAGGTGACCGGTCGCAGTATC
>JAJFMS010000943.1 GCA_020696885.1 Armatimonadota bacterium
GCTCAGCCGAGCAGCTAACGGCGGAGCAGGCGCGAGCTCAAAGCCGGGAGCGTCCGGACCTGCGTGCCCTGCGGGAAGACGTAACAGGGGCCGAGGCCGGTATCGACCAGGCACGCGCCGCGCGCCGCCCGTTCGCCGCGCTGGGCGGAAACATGCTCCGCCGGCTCCCCGAGACCCTGATGGGCGGCTTCGCCTGGTCGCTCGCCACCACGATTGCCCAAACGCTGTTCGACGGCGGACGGTCGCGGGCGCAGGTGGAGGCGGCCCGCGCGGAGCGAGACCGCCGCGGCGGCACCCTGAAAGAGGCCGAGCGCCTGGCGGAAGAGCAAGTGGAGCAGTCCCGCGTGGCGGTGGAGGCAGGCGAGAAGCGCCTGGCTTCCGAAGAGGAGCGGATCCAGGCCGCAACGGACGCGTTGTCCGTGGCCCGTAAGCGGGTGGCGGCGGGGATTGCGCCGGAGCTGGAGGTTACGGAAGCCGAAGCGGTGCTGGCACGGGCGAAGACCGCGCAGGCACGGGCGCACTTCGCGCTGGCGCGTGCGCGAGCCCAACTTGCGTTCAGCGTGGGCCGTGCCTACCCGCAAACGGTGCCGCAAGTCCGCCCCAGCGCGTGAAACGCGGCGCCCTTCCGGCCAGGTGACTATGGGAGGCGGCTACTCGGCCTCGGGCGTGGCCGCGCTCCGGGCCGCCGCTGCTTCCCAGAGCAGGCGCTTGCGGGATTTCTTGCCGCGCCCGGAATAGGGCGGCTCCGGGCCGGACAGGTCCACGGCTGCCACTTCCTCGTCCGTAAACTCGGGAAGCTCCGGCTTCTCGCGGCTCAGGCGAGTGGGCGGCTCTGGCTCTGACGGTGGCTCCGCGTCGTCCCCGAAGAACTGCTGCGCGTAGTGCGCTACCAGCAGCTCCCGGATGTCCGTGGCGGTGTTCAGGTGCTCCACCACCAGGTCCACCAGGTCGTCCAACCCTACCGACACCGGGATCGGGATCTCCCGCTCGCGACCGGCTACGTTCACCGTTACCGGGATCAGGATCTGTCGCTGGTCGTCACTGGTGCTCATCGTGGTTAGGGGTAGGAGGGTCAGGGCGGAGTATTCGAGTCTTGTTCGGGTCACGGCCGCCAGGTCCCTTCCCGTAGCCGCAGATCGGGTGCCGGCCTGCTGCAGAGGAGTCCGATCGCTGCGTGGAAATAAAACATATGTTCTCTATGCAATGTAGCACGGAAGTGGAGGGAAGTGCAACCGGACCGGGAACGGGGTTCGATCCCCGCCAGGCGCTTGACAATGACGTGGAGGCTTGAGGGCCGCAGTTCGTTAACAACAGAACCGTCAAGGCGCCACGGAAGCACGCCATACGGCGAAGTGCATTGCGGGCGATGACTCGTTAAATCGGGGGACTATGAGAACCTTTCGCTCGCTGCTGCTCATCCTGATCCCGCTCGTCTGCCTGCCCGCCGCCGCGGCCCGAACCCCGGAGCGGCCGAACGTGCTGCTCATCCTCGCGGATGACCTGGGCTGGAAGGACGTGGGTTACCAGGGCTCGGATTTCCACGAGACGCCGAACATCGACCGCCTGGCAAGGGAGGGGATGGTCTTCACCAACGCCTACGCCGGCGCGGGAAACTGCGCCCCCAGCCGCGCCTGCCTCCTTTCCGGCCAGTACACGCCCCGCCACGGTGTCTACGCGGTGGGCAGCACGGCTCGGGGACCGCAGAACCTGATGCGGCTGGTGCCGGTTCCGAACAAGAGCGGGATCGCACCGGGGGAAGTCACCGTGGCCGAGGCGCTAAAGGCCTCCGGCTACGCCACCGGTATCTTCGGCAAGTGGCATCTGGGCGGGAAGGACGGCGCGCCGCCCGCCGCCCAGGGGTTCGACGTGGTTTATGATCCACGCGCCGGGAATGCGAATGCCCGTGGAGGCAACCCGGACGATCCCAAGGGTGTCTACTCGCTCACACGGGAAGCGTCCGCCTTCATGGAGCAGAACCGGGCTCGGCCGTTCTTTGCGTATGTGGCGCATCACGCGATCCACTCCGCGCTCGAAGCCCGTCCGGCTACCCTCGCGAAGTTCAAGGCGAAGCAAGCCGGAGCGCAGCACAAGAACGCCCTCTACGCCGCCTGCACCTACGACCTGGATGACGGGGTCGGGCTGCTCTTGAAGAAGCTGGCCGACCTGGGTCTGGAGAAGAACACGCTGGTGGTGTTTACCTCGGACAACGGCGGCACGCAGCAGTCGTCCCAGGAGCCGCTGCGGGGCAACAAGGGCTGTTACTACGAGGGCGGCATCCGCGAGCCGCTCATCGTGCGGTGGCCGGGCGTGGTCCAGCCCGGCAGCAGCCGGAGCATGCCCGTGATTAATCAGGACCTGTATCCCACGTTCCTGGCTGCGGCCGGGGCGACGGTCCCGGCGGGAAAGGTGCTGGACGGCGAGAGCCTGCTTCCGCTGCTCCGGGGCGGTGAAACCCTCCAGCGGCAGGGGATCTTCTGGCACTTCCCCGGTTACCTGGACGACCCGGTGATCCGCGGGCGGGACCCCGTCTTCCGCACCCGGCCGGTCAGCGTCATCCGCAAGGGCGATTGGAAGCTGCACCTGTACCACGAGGAGTGGCTGCTCGACGGAGGCCGCGCGAAACGAGACACCAACCGCGCGGTGGAGCTCTATCACCTGTCCGAGGACCTCGGCGAGCGCCAGGACCTCGCCGCCGCCAACCCCGCGAAGCGCGATGAGCTGCTGGACGACCTGTTGAAGTGGCTGGCCGACACCCGGGCGCCTCTTCCGAGCGCGAAGTAGAGGGTGTTCGGTGCCTTCGACCGGCGAATGTAGGTAGCGATGCGAAGTCGAGACGGTGCCGACCGGACGCGCGATGCGGCGTAGGGGCCCTCGCCAGGTCTTCCTCCCGGCGCTGGCAGAGCCGTAACCACCCATCGGGGTCGGTACGGC
>JAJFMS010000944.1 GCA_020696885.1 Armatimonadota bacterium
ATGATCAAGCTGGCCCAGAAGGACCTGCGCCTGGTGCTGGAGTCCGCCGACGAGCTGAACCTCCCGCTGCCCGGCACCGCGCTGATGAACCAGATCTGGCGCTCGGTGGAAGCCGAGGACGGCGGGAACCTGGGCACCCAGGCCGCCATCAAGGCCCTGGAGAAGTGGGCGAACTACCCGATCAGCGAGAACCCGCACCTCGGCGAGGGGTAGCGCCAGCGCGTGGGGCATTCGGTGCTGCACGGGCGTTCGCTCTCGTGACCGAGGGGTAATGGAGTAGTGGAGTAATGGGTACTGGTGCGGCCGTTCGGCCGTGATTCCTATTACTCCACTACTCCATCCCGGAACTTCCGCCAACCATCCGCTCACCCCTTGCATTCATACACCTGGAACGCAAGAAGTGAGCCGGCCGTCGCAGCATTCGGGAGCTTGCGTTCAGGGAAAAGCGGATGAAGGACGTCGACCGATCCTTATTACGCGGTATCGAGCAGGGAGACCGGGCCTCGCTGGAGGCGCTGGCGCGGCATTATGCGGCACCGGTCTACCGCTACCTGGTGCGACTCTGCGGTGACGCCACCCTCGCGGAGGACCTCGCGCAAGAGGTCGCCGTCCAGATGTGGCGCTCCCTGCCGGGCCGGCGGTTCCCCAATGAGCGTGCGCTCAACTCGTGGGTGTATACCGTCGCCACCAACGCCTTCCGGATGCACCACCGCCGCAAACGGGCCGGCGAGGTGCCCCTGGACGACCAGATGTACCTGGCCGCCGGGGACGACAGCAATCCCGAGCTGAGCGCCGAGCGAGACGACCTCGCCCGGCGGGTGCGGCGCGCCGTGGAACTGCTTCCGGAAGCGGAGCGCAATGCCCTCTTGATGAAAGTCTTCGGCGATCTACGTTACCAGGAGATCTCCAGCGCCACCGGTGAGCCGGTCGGCACCGTGAAGTGGCGCATCTCGCGGGCCTACGCGCGCCTGCGACAGCTTTTGCACCCCGAATTGAACCCCGCGGAGGATGGAAATGAAGCACTGCGATCGGCTCCGGTCCTATCTGGACGGCGAGATGAGTGCGGTGGGACGCTGGCTCATGCAGCAGCACCTGCGGCACTGTCCGGCCTGTTCGGCGCAGACTGACGCTGAGGCCACGCTTCGTCCGCTGCTCTGCGACCCTGCGGCGGACCGGACCGAAGAGGCCGCCGCGATCGCTCGGGTCCAGGCGCGGTGGCTGGAGAGTATTCCCGTGCCCGCCGCGTCTCGCGTGGAGCTCGTGCGTCCGCGCCCCCGGGGCCGGGGGTGGTGGACCGCCTCCGCGGTGGCCGGTATGGCCGCGGTAGTGGTCGTAGTCGCCGTGCTCACCGGCCCCAGCCGCGCCGTGGCCCAGGTGCAGAACGCGATGTCCAAGGTCCAGTGCTTCCACCTGCGGATGGAAGTGGAGGGCATCGACATCCGCTATGAAGCCTGGGGCGAGCGGAACAAAGCCACGCGGGTAGAGGAGCACGACGGCGACCACGTGACCCTGGTGGTGCTGGACGACGGCCAGAAGCTCCGCCGCTACTCTCCGGATGAGAAGGTGGTCCGGGAGAGCGCAACGCGGCTGAGCTCCGTGTTCCGGGATGCGGCCGGGTTCCAGGCCAGCCGGATGCTGAGCAAGGCGGCCCGTGGGCGGCTCTTCGACGGACAAGACTGGTTGGGCGAAGCCGAGGCCAAGGAAGTGGCGCAGGTCCGCCGCGACGGCATCATCCAGCGCAAGATCAACATCGATCTGAAGGGCGGCTACTTCGCGCGGATGGTGATCTACGCTCCGGTCTCCAGCGATCGGCTGATCCAGGCGAACCTGTACCTGGACCGGGATACCCCGCTGGAAGCGCCGTTCGCCCGGGTGTTCTTCGACTACCCGCAGCGTCTCGATCCGAAGCTGTTCGAGTGGAAGCTGCCCGGGGAGCTGCCGGTGCGGCAGACGGAAGAGGACCTCCGTTTGCCATGAGCGCCGCGAGGGGAGCAGACGGCCGGGCCCTCTGCTTCCCTCCGCAACCGGATACCTGCTCACTCCCCCCCGAGATCGCCGAGGGCGTGCTGCACCAGGAACACCCCGGTGATCGCCGCCGTTTCCGCGCGCAGCACTCGTCCGCCGATGATCAAGGGCGCTGCGCCGGACCGCTGCAGCAGGTCTCGCTCCTCGTCCGACCAGCCGCCTTCCGGCCCTACCGCCAGGGCGACTGACTGCGGCCCTCGCTCCAACCGCGCCGACTGCGGGGCACGGTCATCCAGGTAGAAGCGGGCGCGGGGCTGACGCCAGACATCGCTCTCCAACAGGGCGGCCAGCGGCTCCGCGGCGCGCACCTCGGGGATGCTCGCCCGGCGGCACTGGCGCGCGGCCCGTATCGCGGCATTCGGCCACGCGGACGCCTTCTCATGCTCCAGCCCGGCTTCCTGAACAGAGTGCGCCGTGACCACCGGCTGAATGCGCGTAACGCCCAGCTCCGTGACTTTAGGCACCACCAGCAGCATCCGCTGCCGGGCCAGCACGGCGCACACCAGCGTCAGCGAGAGCGGCGACTCCGGGGAGCGCCCCATCTCCTCGTACACCAGCGCCTCTCCCCCCTTGCCCCCCAACCCCTGGAGGCTGGCGCGGAAGAACCGGCCGTCCGGCCCCTGCAGCGTAAACGCCTCCGAGACGTTCACCTGTCGGAACCGCAGCGCCGCCGCCTGCTGCGCGTCCAGCTCGATCTTGTGGGCAATGGTCAGCCGGTGCGGATGTTGGAGTGGAGAGTAGGGAAACGGCAGATCGCTCATGAGGCTCCATCGGATAAGCTAGACATTTGGGTATTGGGCCTTAGGTGTGGGGCCTTGGGAAGTGCGATTTACGAGTTTCGAATGTCGAATGGGGAGCCCGGTCCGGTAGAGGCTATGTTCTCGACCGAACCATTACCCGCGTGCC
>JAJFMS010000945.1 GCA_020696885.1 Armatimonadota bacterium
ATTCTCCCTTTCTCCATGGCTTGATGGCGCAGCCGCATCCCCATCCTGAGAAATCCCGTTATCCTGTCAATAACTCCCCTGCCCCCACGCATTCCAACGTAGGATAGGAGATCACCGGCAAACGACCGATACGACGGATACGATAGGAATCGGGAGACGACGATGCCCTGCATGCGAACGATCGGAAAACGGCTGGTAGCCGGCGGGCTGGCCGCGGCGCTGGCGACTGCCTTCATCGGTGGGCCGAGGCCGGCGTGGACCGCGCCGCGCTCCCGGGCCACGGACAATGCCGCGGCCGCCGAGCCGCAGTCCGAGGCCACGGCGCAGATGGAGTTCGAGGCATTGGAGCGGATCAACCGGATCCGGCGGGACAACGGCCTGGAGCCGCTCAAGTCCCACCCGGTGCTCACCCGCCTGGCGCGGGACTTCAGCCGCCAGATGGCCCGCGGCAAGTTCTTCGACCACGAGTCGCCGGACGGCAAGACGCTGGTAGACCGCATCCGCGAGGCCAAGCTGGAGTACGCGCTCATCGGCGAGAACATCTTCAAGAGCGTGAACGTGCAGGGGCCGGCCGAGCGTGCCGTGCTGGCCTGGATGAACAGCTCCGGCCACAAGAAGAACATCCTGACCGCCGACTTCACCACCACCGGCCTGGGAGTGTGGCAGGACGGCAAGACCTGCTACTTCACCCAGGAATTCATGCGCCCCCGCTGAACAGAACTCCAGGTGTCCGGGATTACCGGCCAGGAGCTCAACAGATGGAAGACCAGGGAGCGCCGCGTGGGCTGGATCGACGGTCGGTGCTGCGTGCGGGCGCGGGGGCGCTCGTCGTGCTGGCGAGCCGAGGCGCGGAGGCTGCCTCCGAGCCGCTGATCGGCTACACCGAGTACCGCACCAACCTGCCGGGCGGGCGGCATCCCAACGTGGCGACCATGCGTGCCGTCACCGTCCGCGCGGACGGCACTAGTCGCCGGCCGCTGGCCGAGTCGCTCTGTAAAGAGCCGGATACCTGGACCCAGTTCGCCGGCTGGTCGCCGGACGGCGAGACGGCTATCCTCGGCTCCGGCTGGCAAAGCCCGGAGAACGCCCGGGAAGAGGAGAAAGCGCAGTCGTTCCGGTTCACGCCGGAGGGCTGGCGGCTGGACATTGTTCTCTTCGACCTCAAGTCGAAGCGTCTCACCAACCTCACGGCGGTGGAGCGGGTCAGCTTCTACAACTCCGGGCTCTTCTTCTGGCCCGGCAAGCCGAACCAGCTCGGCTTCCAGGCGCTGGTGGACGGCAACTCCCACCCGTTCGCCATGGACCGCGACGGCCGGAACAAGCGCGATCTCACCGGCGCCTCGAAAGAGTTTGCCTACGGGTTCAGCAGCTCACCGGATGGCAAGCGGATCGCCTACCACCAGAGCTATCAGATCTACATAGCGGATGCGGACGGCTCCAATGCCAGGCGCGTGGAAACCGGCAACCCGTTCAACTTCGTGCCGCAGTGGTCGGCGGATGGGGAGTGGCTGCTGTTCGTTTCCGGCGAGCACTATCGGTGCCACCCGCACCTGGTGCGGAAGGATGGGAGCGGCCTCCGGAAGCTGGCGGACCGCGGCACCTACCGCGGAGTGGTGGAGTTCCTGGACGTGCCCGATTTCCACGGCGGCAGCAGCGATATTTCCGCGTGGGCTCGGGACGGTCGCTCCGTCTTCTACACCTCGCAGGTAGGGGAGGCCGTGGAGCTGATGCGGGTGGATCTGGACGGGAAGTCCCAGCAGCTCACCACCAGCCCCGCCGGAACGCTCCACTACCACCCGACCCCGTCTCCGGATGGAAGGAGATTGCTCTACGGCTCTCGTCGCGGCGGTAGGCGGCAGCTCTACGTCGCCCGGACGGACGGCACCGGGGAGCGGGTGATCACCACCGTAGGCGAAGGCTACGGCGCGATGTGGGCGCATTGGCAGCCCGGGACGCCGTAATTCGGCGAAGGCTCTTGCGCATCACCCATCCGCCTCTGCTTGATCCCGATGAATGAAGAATTCGATGGTTACCGGCCAGGGGACGTTACCTACTGCGTTCTGCCGGACTCCGAGTTGTTCTTCCCCGTGCGGGTAAGCCGGATCACCCGGAGCTACCTGGAAGTGATCCCGCTTCACGAAAGGGGAGGTGAGGACATCTCGCCCACCTTCGAAGCAGGGGTCGAAAACCGCCGCTTCCGGCGTCCCAAGCTGCCACCCAGCGCTCGCTTTGGCGGCTGCGATGAGCGGCTGGTCAACTCGAAGCGCGTGGATGGGGTGGAGCTGCGCCTCCTGCCCACCCACTACGCAACGTTTACCAACGTCAGGATTCGTGAACTGCACCAGATCGATCCGGACCGCTGGCCGCTGCCGACCGGGCTTATCTATGAGCGGTGGTTCCGATAGAGCTACCTTGATAGATGGGCGAAGCCGGGGCGAGCCGTCGAGAACGGCACCACCCATGGGTACCGAGGTGGTAATGGTTCCTCACCCGGCTTCGGTAGGAGACTCCCCGCCTTGCCAAGGTAAGGGTAGGGGGAGGTTCTCTCGGTGGCGATCACCGTGGCCAGAAGACCTCCCCCGGCCCCTCCTTGGTAAGGCGGGGAGCTATATGTTGGCAGCGGTGCAAGGGCCCGAAGCGGACTCGTACCCAAAGCCGCAGTGGCTAACGCCCCCTGCGTCGCAATGTCAGAAGACTCCCCTCCTTACCAGGGAGGGTAAGGGAGGTTCTCCCGGTAACGATCGCCGTTGGCGAGAAGACCTCCCGCGGCCCCTCCTTGGTGAGGCGGGGAGCTATATGTGGTGACAGGGCACTCGATGGACTGGAAGTCGCCGGCTCCTGGCTACTTCGGCCGGGACTCCACGGCAGCAGTGAGCTTCCAGTCCATCCACCGGTTGTGCGGGCGGTCGAAGCGCCAGTAGATCCCCTC
>JAJFMS010000946.1 GCA_020696885.1 Armatimonadota bacterium
GCCAACCTCTCTGCCAGCAACATCACGGTCGGGAAGGCGGAGTACCGCAACGCGCTGGCCGCTTCGCAGTCCGGCAAGTGCCTCTCGGCCTACCTCTACTCCGCCGCCGGCCCCGGAGAGTCCACCACGGACCTGGCCTGGGACGGCCACGCGCTCATCTACGAGGCCGGCGAAATGCTGGCGACCTCGGAGCGGTTCGCGCAGCAGGAGCAGATCATCACGGCGGACCTGGACCTGGAGCGCCTCCTCCAGGAGCGGACGCGGATGAACACGTTCAACGACTGCGCCTCGGACTACCGGAAGCAGGTGGAGGCGCTGCGCCGCATCCCGTTCGAGCTGGTCATCCCCGCCGGCGATATCCCGCTGCAGCGGAGCGTGCAGCGGTTCCCGTACGTCCCCAGCGATCCGGCGGTGCGTGACCAGCGGTGCTTCGAGGCTTACAACATCCAGATGCACGGGCTCATGAAGCGCCTCACCTTCACCGGCATCCGGAAGCTGGTGATCGGCGTCTCCGGCGGCCTCGACTCCACCCAGGCGCTCCTGGTGGCCGCGAAAACCGTGGACCGGCTCGGGATGTCGCGGAAGGACATCCTCGCGTACACGATGCCCGGCTTCGCCACCAGCGACCTGACGCTGAAGAACGCCCACGCCCTGATGAACGCGCTCGGGGTCAGCGCCGAAGAGATCGACATCAAGCCCTCCAGCCTGCAAATGCTGCGGGACCTGCGGCACCCGTTCGCGAAAGGGCAGCCGGTCTACGACGTCACCTTCGAGAACGTGCAGGCCGGCGAGCGCACCTCACACCTGTTCCGCCTGGCGAACCACCACAACGGGCTGGTGCTGGGCACCGGGGACCTCAGTGAGCAGGCGCTCGGGTGGGCCACCTACGGCGTCGGCGACCACATGTCGCACTACAACGTCAACACCTCCGTGCCCAAGACGATGATCCAGCACCTCATCGGCTGGGTGATCCAGACCCGCCAGTTCGATGACGAGGCCTCGGCGGTGCTGCAGTCGATCCTGGACACGGAGATCTCGCCGGAGCTGGTACCGCACCAGGAGGGCGACAACGACGCGCCGGCCCAGAGCACCCAGGCCAAGATCGGCCCGTACGAGCTGCAGGACTTCAACCTCTACTACATCACTCGCTACGGCTACCGGCCCAGCAAGGTGGCGTTCCTCTCCCGGCACGCCTGGGGCGACCGCGACTGCGGCTCCTGGCCGGACCTGATCGGGCCGGAGAAGCGAAATGAGTATGATCTCGCCACCATCAAGCGGTGGCTGGAGGTCTTCCTCTTCCGCTTCTTCCAGATCAGCCAGTTCAAGCGCTCCTGCATCCCCAACGGCCCCAAGGTCGGTTCCGGCGGCTCCCTCTCGCCGCGCGGCGATTGGCGCGCGCCATCGGATTCGGAAGCCACCGTCTGGTTGGAAGAACTTCGCAAGAACGTCCCCGAGGAGTAGACCATGAGCCGCCCAGAAGCAACCCGGATCACGCGCCGGCAACTGCTGAAAACCGCCACCGCGGCCGGCATCGGCGCCGTCGGCTTCCCTACCATCGTCCCCGCGTCTGCCCTGGGACGCGACGGGAAGGTCGCGCCCAGCAACCGCATCACGGTGGGCATCATCGGCACCGGCAACCAGGGGCTCAACGACATCAAGAGCTTCCTGAAAGACGAGCGAGTGCAGATCATCGCCGTCTGCGATGTGAACAAGGAAGGCCCCGGCTACTGGAACGGCGGCGTTGCGGGCCGCGAGCCCGCGAAGCGGCTGATCGAGGCGCACTACGCCCAGCAGAAGGAGGCCGGCACCTACAAGGGCTGCGACACGCTCACCGACTTCCGCGAGGTGATCGGCCGCAAGGACATCGACGCCGTGGAGGTATGCCTGCCGGACCACTGGCACGCGATCCCGGTGATCCTGGCCGCGAAGGCGAAGAAGGACATCTACTGCCAGAAGCCGCTCTCCCTCTCCATCGGCGAGGGCCGCGCGATGGCGGACGCCGTGAAGAAGTCCGGCGTCATCTTCCAGACCGGCAGCCAGCAGCGCTCCGACAGCAACTTCCGCCGCGCCTGCGAGCTGGTGCGGAACGGCCGCATCGGAAAGGTGCACACCGTCCGCTGCGGGCTCCCCGGCGGGCGGCCTGACTTCGGCAAGACCGGCGACCGCAAAGCGCCGGAGAAGGTGCCGGACGGCTTCGACTACGAGATGTGGCTCGGCCCCGCGCCCGAGGCGCCCTACGTGCCGGCCCGCTGCCACGTCAACTTCCGCTGGATCTACGACTACTCCGGCGGCCAGGTAACGGACTGGGGCGGCCACCATCCGGACTGCGCCCAGTGGGGCCTCGGCACGGACTACACCGGCCCGGTGGAGATCCGCGGCGCGAAAGCGGAGTTCCCCGTGGACCCGCTCTGGAACACCGCCACCGAGTACTACTTCGAGGCGATCTACAAGGACGGCGTGAAGCTGATCATCTCCAGCAAGGAGAAGGGCGGCGTCACCTGGGAGGGCACGGAAGGCAAGGTCTGGGCGAACCGCGGCCAGCACGACGCGGACCCGAAGTCGATCCTCGACTCCCAGATCGGGCCGAACGAAGTGCACCTCTACGAGAGCAAAGACCACTTCCGCAACTTCATCGACTGCGTCATCTCCCGCAAGGAGACCGTGGCGCCGGTGGAGGTAGCGCACCGCTCCATCACCATCTGCCACCTCGGGAACATCGCCATGCGCCTCGGCCGCGAGTCGCTGAAGTGGGACCCCGAGAAGGAACAGATCCTCGGCGACACGGACGCTTCCCGCATGCTCACCCGGCCGTACCGAGCGCCGTGGAAGCTGGACGTCTAACCTCGCGGGGCTGCCGGGCGGAGTTATCACCCCGAAGGCTGCCGGAACTCGTTAGAACTTCAGCTTCGTCGCCAACAGCCCCACGGC
>JAJFMS010000947.1 GCA_020696885.1 Armatimonadota bacterium
GGAGTGGCGATGCTCACGGCGTCGATGCTGGGGTCGTCCATGATCCGGCGGAGGTCCTGCACCACCTTCGGCTCCGGCCGGCCGGCGTCCGTCACCAGCTTCAGCGCGCCGGGGATCGCGGCCGGATCCACGTCGCAGACCGCGGCGATCTCCACGTCGTTGAGCTTGGAGTAGCCGGACAGGTGGTCCCGACCCCGCCCGCGGACGCCGATGACGGCGACGCGGATCTTGTCGTTGGCGCCGATGGTGCGGCCCTTCTTGGGCTCGTCGGCCCGCGCTAGCTGCGGCCCCGCAGCCGCCAGGGCGGCCGCCGTGCTCGCGAACAGCGCATCTTCCAGCAGTTCTCTTCTTGTAAACTTGCGCATTGCAATCTCTTCCTTGGCAGGCGCGGCCAGAACCGGACGCAGCTCGAGGCGAAGATACCGGATCAGGACACCGTTCCGAGACGACCGTCCGCGGCTGGGCGAGGTAACAACCACGCAAATCAGGCCGGACGCATCAACCTCTAAGTACTCGTCTCACCCTCTGAGTTCCTCCCGTGATCAATGATAGCTTTCGAGCTACCATGTTGGGCCTTTGCAGGCGGGGCTGCTGACACCGACCGCGCCGTCGCCGTAGATAACTGTGTAGGCGCTGGAGCTCCGGCAAAGGCCGTAGGTCGCGAGCGCCACTCAAATTCCGATTACCTGTCCCCACCGCTCGAAGGAGCCATCCTGATGCATCGCGTTTTCTCTGTGCTCTCCACCTTTGCCCTCGCGCTCCTCGCGGCTTCCAGTGTCGCCGCCGCTCCGAAGGCCGGTCCGGTCAATGAAGGCTGCTCCGGCGGCATCGGCCGGCCGGTCTGCTGCAAGGCGTTTGTAGCGGACCACTGCGGCTACACCAGCTGCTGCGAGAAGGGCAACGCGGCGTTCTTCAGCTCGACCCACTGCGGCAAGTGCGAGGAGCACGCCGCCGAGAAGGCCATGGCCTGCAGCGCTAAGGCGAGCAGCGCCAAGTCGAGCACCACCAAGACCGCGGCGGCCGGCGCGTGCGCCGCCCAGACCTGCGCCCCCGGGGACGCGAGCTGCGAAGTGGGCAACCGGATGTTCTTCACCGGCGCCGCCTGCTCCGCCTCGAAGAAGGCCGCCAAGAGCGCCTGCTGCGCGAGCGAGAAGACCGCCAAGTAGTCCCTGGCGACCTTTGCCCTCGGATCGAAGCCCCTGGCCCACCGGCCGGGGGCTTTGTTCGTTCGGGCCGCAATTGGATGGCGGCGGGGGCCCCGCCGACAATCGACAAACGTTGCCCCACTTTCGACCGGGTTTCCGGCGAGATGGGCCGTCATCCAGGGAGCGTCACCGTTCCTCGCGCCGAACAGCAAGATGTCCATCACCAGCTCCCGTTCTACATCCGGAACCGATCACCGCTCGCGGGCGCTTGCGTCCGAGCTGCGCTCCGAGTTCCTGCACCCGCACAGCGCGCTTTCGGATCGCCTGACGTCGGTCTATCGCGATCCGCTCGTCTGCCGGGAGCGCGCCGCGGCGGCGGTGGGGGTCCTGAACCGCTTTCTGGAAGCGTTCGGGGACGCGCCCTGCGCGCTCTACCGGGCACCGGCGCGGCTCTCGCTCAATCCGCACACGGACCATCAGGGAGCATGGGTGCCGTACGGCCTTCACGTGCGGGAGCTCCTCGGCGTGGTCGCGGCGGCGGACGAAGGGTTCGAGATCGTGAACACCGATCCGAGCTTCGCGCCCCGGCTCGCGTTCTCGCCCGCGGAAGAGATCGGGCGTGCCCCCGCGGCCTGGCGGGAGGGGTGGCTGCCTTACCTGGAGTCTCCCGGGGTCACCGAGTCCGTCCGCGCCAACCTGGACGCAAAGTCGCAGACCCGCGAGCGCCGCGGCACCCTCAACTACGTGAAGTCCGCCGCTCTTCGCCTACGGCAGGCGTTCCCGCAGGCGGAGCTGCCGGGGCTGCGGATGGCCCTTTCCGGAAACATCGCGCAGGGCGGGGGGCAGAGCTCGTCGTCCGCGCTGGTGGTGGTGACCGCACTTGCCACGCGAGAACTGGGAAACCTTCCGATCAGGCGCCGCGAGCTGGCCGAGGCGTGCGGCGAGGCGGAATGGTACGTGGGCACGCGCGGCGGCTCCGGGGATCACGCGGCCATCCTGCTCGGCTCGCAGGAGGGGCTGGTACACCTCTGCTTCCGCGCCCCGGTGGGCATCCGGGACGTGCGCTACTCTCCGTTCCCGGCCGGCTATCAGCTCGTGGTGGCCAACTCGCAGACCCGCAGTGAGAAGAGCGCGGAGGAGCGGCTGCTGTTCAACCGCGGAATCTTCGCGTACCGGTTTGCCTTCCTCGCCCTGAAGGAGCAGATGCGGGCGCTGGGTCTCCCGCCCGAGCTGATCGGGGCGACCGAAAGCCTGGGTGACCTGCACACGGGCCGCGTCTCGGCGTCGGATCTGTATCGCCTGCTGCTCTCCCTGCCGGTCTCGATCACTCCGAGGGAGCTGGCCACGCGTTTCCCGCAGACGTTCTCGGCCGCCGCCCGGGGCTGCTTCGGCACGGACGACCCCACCCGGCTGCCGGCGGAGATCCCGCTGCGCGGAGCGGCAGTCTACGGCCTGGGGCGCGTGGACCGGGGCCAGGTGATGCCGGAGCTGCTGGAAGCCGGAGGCGAGGCCGCGATGCGCGAGTTCGGCCGGCTGATGGACGTGACGCACGATGGCGACCGCCTGTTCCGGGGCGAGCAACCCTATGTGGAGAGCCGCGACCGCCTCTGCGACCAGGCGCTGCTGGGCAGGTTGGCGGACTGCCAGCAAGGGCAACCCCGCCCGCTGCGAGAGGAGCCCGGATTCTACGGCGCCAGCATCGCGGAGCTGGACCGGATGGTGGACGTAACGCAGCAGGTGGACGGCGTGCTGGGCGCGGGGCTGATGGGGGCCGGGGGTGG
>JAJFMS010000948.1 GCA_020696885.1 Armatimonadota bacterium
GTGACGTCCCGCGCGAGCTGCTCCAGGACCGCCGCCGTGCCCTTCCGGCGGCGGTAGGCCAGCGTGTTAGCCACGTAGGCGCGCCGGGAGAAGGCCCGCCCGCCCGCTTCATCCGTGGGCTCCGGCGGGAGACCGCGGACCCCGAGCAGGTCGCCCAGGTAAGGCACCACCCACTCCTCGCACGTCTCGACGAACCAGTTGTCGTACATCCGCGCCGTGGCGGCGTCCGCCCGGTCGAACTCTGCCTGGATCACGGCCAGCAGCGCCCGCAGCGGGCCACCCTGCTCCATGTCGCGGAGCCGGTAGAGCGCCGGGAGCAGCCCGTAGAGGCGGTCCTGGTCGGTATCACCCCGGCTGTCGGCGGGGGGGACGGGAGGCATCGTCATGCGAGGCCGGTCCTTTCGGTCAGGTCAGCGCCGAGCGGCGACAGGAGGAGCAGCTCGCCGCGGAGCACCGTGGGGTCGTCCTGCTCCGCGCGGCCGTCGCGCCAGCGAGCGGGGTTGGCGGGGAGCAGGTCTTCCACGGAGGCGTTATTGGAGCCCGCGATCAGGTGCAGCGCATCCACGTCCACGGAAAGCACCCCGGTCACGGACTGGAGCACCGTGGTGACTTCCGCCCGCGTGACCGGCTGCCCGAAGTCGCGGCTGGGGAAGGAGAACGCCGCCAGCACGGCAGAGCGGGCGGCGTGCAGCACGTCCGCCGCCACGTACGCCGGGGTGTCCAGGCGGAGGCGGGCCACCAGGCGGAAGTAGCGGAGGTCGAAGCTCTCCACCCGGAAGCGCTGCTGGGGATCCCCAAACCGGCGCACGGCCGCAACGAGGTTCCGAAAGGTGGGTGAGCTCTCCAGAACCTCCTGCCCATCCGCCCCGGCGACGGTGAGGTGCACGAGCCGGTTGGCGCCTTTCCGCAGCGCCACCGCCTGCGCCTTGCCGATCCCGGCGAACGCCCGCGCGAAGTCCTCGTAATCCCGGAGTGAAACGATGCGATCGATGGTGCGCACCGTCAGCGGCGCGTTGGCGCGGGCTTCGTCCCGGCGCTCCGGGTCGGCCGCGCCTCCTGCCGCCAGCGGGTTGTCGACGCCTCGGATGCCGAGAGGGCGCCGGGGCAGCAGGGTCAACCGCCCTTCCCCCACCTGCGCGGAGAGCCCGATGCCGCTGCGGTAGCCGGCGACCACGTTCTCGACACCGGTCGGGAACCGGGCGCCCTGGCGACCGTCGCCCCCCATGATCCGGGTGGAGCCATCGTCCTCCCGGCGCACCACGTAGCGGCGGGCGTCCGGGGGCAGCCCGTACAGGTGCGGCGCCTCTTCCCACAGCACGCCTCCCACGCGCACCTGCAGCGTGGTCCGGGTGCCGCTCTCCGTATCCGCGGACACATAGGTAAGCGGCGGGCGCCGTAGGGGAAACGTCTGGTTCGGCCGCGCGCCGTCCCCACCGCCCAGCACCTCCGACACGCTCTCGCCGTGGGTGGCGAGCACGACGTTGGCGTTGAGCGTCACGGAAGCGCGCACGTAGGAGCCGGTAAGCGCGGAGGTAAAGGTGAGCACGGTGAGCCCGCCGCGGAGGTAAAGGTCAGCACGGTGAGCCCGCCCTGGTGTATCGCCTCGCGCAGTTGCAGCGCCTCGCTTTCGATCACCCCGGGAAGGTCGGAGCGCTCTCCGGTGAGGATCATCGGGCGCCCTGCCTCCAGCCCCAGCACCAGGCGGTCGAGGACCATCTGCGTCTCGCCCGCGGCCACCGGCTGCTCGATCGGCAGCGGCGCCAGGGGAAGCGATTGGCTGTCCGCATACACGGTGGTACCGCGCATGGTGAACCCTTCCAGGCCGGTGAGATCGGTGACCTGGACGCCGGACACCTTGGCCGTGAGGCCGAAGTCCGCCACGGTGCGCTGGTTCACGGCGGCGATGCGGTACGGCCTGGGGTCGGCGCCCGCCCCCGCGAGGACCATCCACGCGTTGGGCCGCAGGGAGGTGACGGCTCGCTCCAGGTGGAGCAGGTCTCCGCCGGGCGCATAGAAGTCGTTCAGGGAGTTGCGGGTGACCGCGGGCGGGTTCACGTCCCAGTTGCGCGGGTAGGTGGCCGGCTGGAACGGCCGCGAGCTCTCGAGCTGCGTGAACTCCCCGAACCGCTGTGCGGCCGGCAGGGCGTCCCAGCGCGGCGCGTTGTGACCGAACACGCCGAGCGTCTCGCGGAAGGCGAAGACGCCGGTCTCGGCGGCCGGCTGGACCGGCAGCGGCCGGGCGCGCTCCACCATCTGCCGGTTCACGTGGGCCGCTACCTTCTGCGGCTCCCAGCGCTGAATTCCCAGGAACGTGTTCAGGTCCTGCTCTCGCCAGGACTGCTGGAAGATCTGGCTGGTCACGTTGACCGTGTTGAGCACCACGGCCTGAAGAGAGACCTGCGCGAGGATCATGAACGGGCTCGGCGGCGCGGGCGGCGGTGGGGGCGGAGGCGGGCCGGGAACCGCGTTGCTCACCTCCACGCGGGTGCGCTGGAGGGTGGGCTGGTCTTCCACGGCGTCGATCGCCACCACGCGGGTCTCCGTGGCTCCGCTCCCATCGGGAGCGGCGATCAGCAGGAGGTCGCCCGCCTTCAACCGCAGGCCGGTGCCGGCGAGAAACAGCTCGCTCACGCCGGTACGGAGCGGCTGCTCCCGGGTGCGGAGCGGCCGGAGCGCGTTCCACTCGGCGCGCGCGTCCAGCGAGGCGGAGGTCTCGAAGGTCTGCGGTACCTCCCCCTGGCCGGCGGGGACACTCTGCACCGGTGTACCGGCGGGGACCGTAGCCACGCCCGGCGACCCTGCGGCGTCCTCCACCGTGAAGGCGAGCCACACCCCGGCCGCGACCCCCGGCCGCAGCTCATAGCCGATGGTCCGGGCCAGCTCCAGCAGGGACCGCCGCTCGGTGGCGGTGCGGAGGTAGCCCTCGTTCGCGATCCGCTCGTGGTAGAAGGAGAGGACGTCCAGGGCCGTCGCGGCGGCGTCCAGGGCGGCGTCCGTCGGGTCACCCCCGGCTTTCCCCACGGTCCAGCCCGCCAGCGGCTCCCGGCCCAGCGGGTGCCCGGGGGGCACTTCCTGACGGGGCAGCCGCTGGCGCATCCGTCCCTGCAGCTCGCCGTGGGTGGCGCCCGCGCGCAGCAGCAGCGCCGGGAGACCGGCGCGGGGACCGGCGCCGATCTCCGGATCGCGCGTGCCCTCGCAGCCGCAGACGCTGGGCTCGGTGTTCATTAGCTGATCAGCATCCACAGAAGCCACCACTTGCCTCCTCTCCGCGCAGGTCGAAGGTGATCTGCCCGTTCTCCGGCCGGCTCGGATCGCTGTCCAGCCGGGCTACCTCCAGCCGGCCCAGGGTGATCTCGCCGGCGTCGATCTCACCCCGGTCCGGCTCGCCCCAGCGGCGGAACCGGTCCACGCTGACGTAGTCCACGCCGGGAACACTCATGGCCGCGGCGATCACCCGGCTCAGGTACACCGGCTGTCCGAAGGAGAAGGAGTCCGGGTGGAAGAAGCCGCGGCTGCCATCCGCCATACTTCCGGAGGAGAACAGCTCCGTGAGCGCGGACCGCACCCGGCCGCGGTCTGCGCCGGGGGTTACGCACACCCGGAGGGCGATCTCCAGGGAGACGAGTGAGGGCGCGTCGATCTCCAGGTCGTTGCCTGCCAGGCGGTACGGCTCCAGGAACTCCCGCAGCTCCGCCTCGAACGCCGCATCGATCGGGCGCCCCCCGCGTCGATCGATAGTGAGGAAGACCGTGTACCAGGAGCCGGTCCACCGGCGGGAGGCCGCGGCCCGCTGCACCTCGGGGTGCCGGCCGGCCAGCTCAACGTGGTCCGCGTCCGTCACCATCCGCTCCTGGGTGCGAAAGGCGGCGGGGGCGTTCAGCCGCGCCGTCTCCAGCGCCTCGGGGTCCGCACCGCCTTCCGCCGGAAGCGGGTTCCGCACCCGGTCGATGCCGTCGAACGGGGCGTCCACCTCGACCAGCGTCTCCGCGCCCACGTTGCCGGCGGAGCCGGTTCCCACCCGGTAGGCGGCGGTGAGTACGGAGGTGGGCTGGCGTCCCAGCACGTCGTCGCCGAAGCGGAGGGCCGCGGTGCCGTCCGACTCGGCTTCCACCACGAACTCGGGCGAAAAGCGATCGCTGGAGAGCAGCTCACGCGCGGCCTTCCAGACCAGTCCACCGCCGCGGAGGGTAACCGCCGGCAGCGCGGCCTCCGGACCGGCGCCTGGCCGGACCGCCATTGCGGCGGGAGCGCGGCGCGCGGCGCGCGGGTCGAACGGCAGCGCCTGCGTGACCGAGGGGCGACTTAACCGCGGCCGGTAGGGTCCGGCGCCGGCGGCGGCCGGCGGCGGTGAGAGGTTCTCCCCGGCAATGGTGCGGCCGTGGTCCGCCAGCACGACGTTGCCGCGGGCGAGGACCCCACCCCGCAGCGGCAGCGCGAACGGGAGCGCGT
>JAJFMS010000949.1 GCA_020696885.1 Armatimonadota bacterium
ACCGTTATATATCGCCCACTTGCATGAATGTGCAAAAAATAGGAGTGGGGCGCGACAGTTGCAGATCGCTGAAACGATGGCGATCTCCCAAGTTGGCGCACCAGGCCTTCGTTGCAGCTACGCGGGAGGGAACAGCCGCAATGGCGGCTGTGGCTCCAACTCCTTGGCTTCCAGCAGTCGGCGCTGTCGGTTACTGGCGGGTATCCACCAGCAGTAGCTGATCGCCCGATCAGTGGGCGGCGTGCTCGTCGTGGATCTCGGTGGGGAGGACGTAGCCGAGTTTGTAGACGATGGCCAGGATGGTGAACGTGAGGCCCGCGAAGACGAACGGCGCGCGGAAGTCGATCTTGGTGTAGATGGCGGGGCCGACGACCTCGCCGCACGCTAACGCCACCATCTCCACGCTCATCAGCAGCGCCAGCAGCCGGCCGCGCTGGTGCTCCGGGATGCGGCCCAGGGCCAGGGCGTGCCAGGCGGGGAGGAGTAGCGCATAGGCCACTGCGGCTAGGAGCACCCCGGGGACCATGATCGCGAAGTGGCCGAGCGGTCCCACCGGCACGTAGCGCAGGAACGGGGCCACGGCGATCAGCGGCGCTACCACGAGCATGGAGTAGATGACGGCGTTGCGGCGCCCGATCCGGTCCGCCACCTTCCCCATCGGCCCCAGCAGGAACACCGCCGGAGCGCCGCCCACGGCCACGGTGAGGCCGAACAGCACCGCGCTACCGCCCAGCAGCATCGTGCGGGCCACGTCTCGAAACGGCAGGATGAGCGCGCCGAACGCCAGGTTCTGGAGGAACAGCCCGACCGCCATTACCTGGAGCTCGCGCGGGAAGCGCAGGCTCAGGTCCAGTTCGGCGCCCTCTTCCAGTCCGTGTCGGGCCGGGTAGCCCATCCGCTCACCGCTCCAGAGCGAGGCGACCACCGTCACCAGCCAGAGCCCCACCGGCGCGTAGGTGGCGGCCAGCTCGGCGCGGCCGGTGAGCCCCACGAGCACGTTGCCCAGCACCAGCCCGATCCCCAGCCCGGCCATCCAGAAGGTGAGGATCTGGCCCATGATCTCGCCGCGCTCGCGGGCGCTGCGGCCGCGGGTCCAGGCGGAGATCACCGCGGGCCAGATCGGGGCAGCTCCGAGCCCGTGCAGGAAGGAGCCGAGCACCCGGAGGTGCGGGTCCTGGCACAGCAGTATGATCGGCACCGTGACCAGCGAGGCGACGATGCCCACGCGCAGCGGGATGTCCGGCCCGTGGTGGTCTACGATGTGCCCGGCGGGAAGCTTGAAGGCCAGCTCGGCGAGGACGTAGGCGGCCAGGCAGTAGCCGGCCAGCTCGATGCCGCTGACCTGCAGGGCGCCGAAGAGGGTGTACGCGCGCTCGCCCACCAGCTCCGGGATGATCCCGTACAGGAGCATCCCGTGCGCGAGCTCCCCAAAGAAGACGATGGCCGCGAGGCGAGCGAAAAGCGTGTTACGGGTCTGCACTGCTACCTGTCCCACCGCCACCTCTCCTGAAACAGCCGCAGCATCTCGATGCCGGCGTGCTCAGCCGCGTCCGGGCGGCGGATCCGGCGAATCGCCGCCCGCATCTCCTGGAGCTTTTCAGGCGAGCGGCAGAGCAGGTCCAGCGCCTGCCCCAGCTCCCGCCGGGAATCCGCGGATAGTGCCGCTCCCGATTCCACCAGGTAGTCCCGGTTGGAGTACTCCTGGCCCGGAATCGGGTGGAAGATAATCATCGGCAGCTCCATCGCCAGCGCCTCTGAGGTGGTGAGGCCGCCCGCTTTGGAGATGAGGATGTCCGAAACGCACATCAGCTCCGGCACGATCCGCACGAACGGCATGATCCTGAATGCAGGATACCGGTCGGCCCACAATTTCAATCGCTGAATGAGCGCGCGATCTTTGCCGCAGAGAAAGAAGCCCTGCACCGGCCGGGAGGCGATGGTGTGGAACAGCGGGCCGGGGCGCCGCATCATCCCCTGGGCGCCGGTCATCACCAACACCGACGGCATGCCCGGCTGCAGGCCCCACTTCTCTCGCAGCGCTTCCCGTTGGCGGAGCAGCGCCTTGTTCACGCGGATCGGGATGCCGGTCACGCGGATCCGGTCCGGCTCCACGCCGCGCTCGATCAGCCCCTGGCGCACGCCTTCGCTGCCGACCAGGTAAAGATCGGTTCCCGGATGGATCCACTGCGCGTGGACCGCGTAGTCCGTGATGACGGTGACCACCGGTGTGCGCAGCTCTCCGGAGAGCCGCAGACAGGAGAGCGCTCCCGCAGGCGTGGGGTGGACCGCGACGTACAGCTCGGCGGGGTGCTTGTCCAGGTACTGCGCCAGCTCCGTGCGGCCCAGGCTGTTCAGCCACTGCTGGGCCGGCGATTCCGGCTTCAGATCCCGGGTGGCGTGGTAGAACATCCGGTAGCCGAGGGGGAACAGCCGGACGCTCTGCGTGTAGCCGATGGTGGCCGCGTTGGTGAGAAACGGGGAGACGAACTCGTCAAAATAGTCGAGGACAGAGATGGTGCCCTCGGGGATCGCGCTTTCCCACCAGTACCGCAAGGCGTCTGCGGTGCTCTTGTGCCCCCCGCCGAACTTGGCGGAGAGGATCACGGCCCGCACGCCGCGGCCCAGTTCCCTGATTTGTGGGTCGGTCAGGCGGCCCTCGGGCGGAGGAGCGACACTCATTGTCATCTTCCGGGTCCCGTCTTCCTCGGACTCACCGTTGTCCTACCCCTGGCTTGCGTTATTATAGCGTGCCGCCTCGTTACATCTGGGCCGGTGTCCCGGCCCCCCTGGCAGTTCGCCGGGAGGGGGAGGTCGCCCTCCCACCCGGGGGACACCTGCCCGGCCGGCATCCCGCCCGCAGGCGGCGCGCACCGCAGTATAACAACGGGAAGGGCGTTCGGAAAGTGCCGCCCCTTT
>JAJFMS010000048.1 GCA_020696885.1 Armatimonadota bacterium
TCGCCGGAGAGGTGGCGGGGTGTACCGCCCGCCTCGAGGTCCCGGCCCGCGTTGCCGGCTGGCACGAGTCCTTTTCAGGTACGGTGTTCGTGGTCGGAGGCCGGGCCAAACGCGTGGTGCGAGTGGACGTCGCCCTGGATTACCACTTCAACGAGATCCCCGAGGGCGGCATGGAGCTCCTGCCCAGCCGCACCTGGGAACGGGTGGAGGTGGCGGCGGGTGAGCAGGTGCGGGTCTGCTTCGACCTGCGCGTGCCCTGGGGAACCGCCTTTCAGACGCTCATGGTCCGCGCCGGAGTGCGCTGCGGCTGGCCGGCCGCCGCCAACCTCTTCGCGGAGGTGGTGATCGTCCCGCCCCCTTCCTACCGTGCCGTGGCGCAGACCCTGGAGGCGATCGGCGGGGTGCCCGTGAGCGGGTGGACCATCATCATGGGTGGCGATGGGGCGACCGCCCAGTTCGTGCCAGAGAAAGGAGCGCCGCGCCCGTTCGAGCGGATGCACGCCTCCCTCTACCGGAACAACCACGTGATCTACGGCACGGTGACCATCGACCCGCTCGACCGATCCCTGGCGGACGCGCTCCGCTCCGCCGCCGGCTCCGACCGGTTCTCGATCCCGTTCCGCATCCCGGAAGCGGAGATGGACCAGGCGCCGGCCATCCTGGGACGCCTGCTGCGACCGGTAACGGACGACCTCCGCCGGCTCCCGATCCCCTCCAGCAGCGCGTACCCGAGAATCGACGACCTGCCGCGTCCCGTGGAGCGAGAAAACGGTGCCCTGGACTAATCAGCGGCAATATGGCGGGCACTTCCGCCAAGCATCGCCCTCCTTCAGATCCACGGCCCCTCTCCACCAGAGGTGGGGAGGGGTGGTCGAAGGCCGGGGTGGGGTCTAATGCCACCGACACAACGCGCCCAGCGCTGCATCGACCAGCACGTCGCGAACCTGGGCCACGCGGACGACCGAATCGCGCACCGCTCGGAGGGGTATCTCGCCCGGTGTTATCGCGAGCGGGCCGTGTCCGCGCTCATCGGGGTGTGCGAAGCAGCCGATCCCAAGGTGCGCTACCGGGCCGCGTGGCTGTTGGGCAAGATCGGCGATCCGGCGGCGTTCGATGCGCTGCTGCGGCTGACGGCGGACCCGGTCCCGGGTGTGGCCTACGACGCGGCATGGGCGCTGGGGATGCTGGGCGACCCACGAGCCATCGAGCCGCTCTTCCGCCTCCTGGAGCACGAGGATCCGGAGGCCGTCTACGCCGGAGCCGCGCAAGGTCTGGCGGCCCTGGGCTCGCTGGCCGTTCCCACCCTTCTGGAAGCCCTCACGCACCCCGACCCACGCGTGCGAGATTCGGCCGCATCGATCCTCGGGGAGGTTGGCGGCGAGGAGATCGTCGCGCCGCTCTCGGCGCTGCTGGCCCATCACGATCCGGCCGCGAGAATCGATGGCATCGAGGGCCTGGCCCGGTATGCAGAGCGCACGGCCTGGCAGGGTTACCGCGAGCTGTTGGCTCCGTTACTGAACGACCCTGACGAGCAAGTCCGGGAGAATGCGGGCTACTGGATAGCGGACCTGGAGGAGTGCCGGGTTAGCAAGTAGCGCCGGAGCGTATGGTAGCCGCTCCGACGCACTGCCTACGGGCGGTATCCCGCTTTGCCAGTAAACCGTAGGCAGCCGCCTCGTGCGGCGTTCGCTCACGGCGACCTGCCTCAGGAGCGCGTCCTCTGCTTTCGCAAGCGTGTGGCCGTGAGCGAACGCGCCGCGAGGGCGCTGCCTACGGCTTTCCCACTTTGAGTATATCGGGGCCAGGGGAGGCCACCCCTCCCTGCCGGCTACGATCATCATGGATTGCACGCCTTGCCAGGGTTCTCGGAGGTGACGCGCGGCTAGCCCCCGAACTCTGCCGTAACGGCAGCGCACCGCCAGCGGGTGGTTCCGCGTTGCATGCTTCAGCACGCCCGTGTCATGAAGTTGTGGAGGCCGATGGCGATCGAAACGGTGGACCGGCGAGCGGTTCTGTTGAGCAGTGGGCAACCGGCGGCGGCCGGCACGCACCTGCTCATCGACCTGTTCGGCGCCGAGCGCCTGGACAGCGTCGAAGTAGTGCGGGCGGCGCTTACCGAGGCCGCGTCCGCTTGCGGAGCCACGCTGCTGGATATTCGCCTGCACCACTTCGGCGGGGGCGGGGGCGTCACCGGGGTGGCGTTGTTGGCCGAGTCGCACCTCAGCATCCATTCCTGGCCGGAGCATGGCTACGCGGCGATCGACATCTTCGTCTGTGGCCCGTGCGATCCGTACCGCGTGCTGCCGGTACTGGAAGCGGCGTTCCGCCCCACGCGGACCGAAGTGAACGAGCAGAAGCGCGGCCTCCTCCCGTTTCGTCCCTGACCTGCAGGTAACCCGATGGCTGAGTCACGTCCCGTATCCTGTCCTTCCTGCGGCGCGCCGCTTCCGATCGAACACCGGTTCGTCCGGATGGTCACCTGCAAGTACTGCGAGACCGTCTCCGAGGTCACCGACGAGGGGCTGAACCCCACCGGCAAGATGGCCCGGCTGGCGGCGCTGCCCACGCGGTTCTCCGTGGGGCAAGTGGGCCGGCTGCGCGGGCACCCGTTCCGCGTGCTCGGGCGGGTGCGCTACGGGCACGAAGAGGGGGTCTGGGACGAGTGGTACCTCGCCTTCGACGACGGCAACGCCGGCTGGCTGGAGGAAGAGGAGGGCGAGTGCATCCTGGCCCGCATGGAGCGGCTGCGCACTCCGGCGCCGCCGTTTGAGGGGGCGCGGGTAGGCACGCAGTTCGACGTGAACGGGCATCCGTTCTTCGTCACGGAGCGGTGCCGCGCCCGGGTGATGGGCTCGGAAGGGCAGCTCTTCTTCAAGGCGATCCCGGGGCGACCCGTGAACTTTGTAGAGGGAAACGTGGGGGGCCGAATCGCTTTCCTGGAGTACACAGACGACGCCATCGAGTTCGGGGTGGGTGAGCCGCTGGATCGCGCCGAGATCGAGCTGGAGCGGGCTCCGTGAGGGTCCGCACCCTGCAGTGCCGCAACTGCGGCGGACGCGCGCGCCTCAATCACGGGGAAAACGAAGCCCTGTGTGTCCACTGCGGCATGCCGGTCAAGCTGTCGGACGCCATCCTGCAAGAGCAGGCGTCCGCCCGGCAGTTCCCGCCCACCACGCCGCTGCGCCTGGGGATGAAGGCCAGCTACAGCGGCAAGGAGTACGAGCTCACCGGCCGGCAGGTGATGCGGCAGCAGGATTCGGACGGCGTCTACACCTGGGAAGAATGGGTGCTCATCGCGCCGGACGGCGACCTCCTCTACCTGGAGTTCGACGAGGGGAAGTGGAAGGTCTCCCGGCTCTACACCCCGCAGCAGCCGCTCGGCCCGGACCAGCTCGCCCGGTTCGGGCCGGGTTCGGTGATCCCGCTGGGGAATGGCGCGCTGGTGAGCGACCACGGCGAGTACCGGGCCGTGCACGCGGAGGGCGAGTTCCCGTACGTCGTCATCCCCAACCGGCCGGTCCGGTTTCTCGACGCCACGGCGCGGGATGCCTTCTACGCCGTGGAGTGGACCGAAGACGCGATCGAGTTCTACCAGGGCCGGTACCTGGATGCGCGCCAGGTGTTCATGTTCTTCGGGCTCCACGCCGAGGTGGCGGCGCTCGACCGGCAGGCGCTGACCCTGGTGAGCCGCCGCCGCTTCGGCGCGCTCTGCCTGGTCACGTCGCTGGTGACCCTGGTGATGTGGATGGTGGCGCTGGGCAGCGGCCGCCCGGTAACGAACGGCACCGGGACGACCCCCGTGGCGCGCGCGGTGGGGGAGGGCGTGCGATTTGGGCCGATCCCCCTGGCCGGAGGCGGCCGCGTGCACCGGTTGGAGCTCAACGGCTCCATGCGCGAGGAGTCGAACTGGGTGCAGGCGATCGTCGAGGATGAAACCGAGCAGGAGCTTTTCGCCTCGGAGCGAGACATGTGGGACGAAAGCGGCAGCGACTCGGATGGCTACTGGCACGAGTCGGACCTGCACGCTTCCCGCGACTTCGTGGTGCGCAAGCCGGGCAACTACTACGTGCGCGTCTATTCGGAGCCGGACCCGGGGATGACCGTGGGGAACTCGGCCACGGTGTCGTTCCGGCTGAAGGACGGCGTGATGTATCCCCTGTACCTGGCAATCTACGGCTTCTGCGCCCTGTTGCTCGGGTTCGGGTTCCTGATCTCCGGCTCGCCCTCCACGGTGCAGAAGCTCCGCGAGAGCGCCAGCTCTGACGACGACTGAGGGATTTTCGGACGTGACGCCTGGATATCGAATCGCCTCCGCCGTCGTGGTGCTGCTCGCCGGCCTCACCATCGCGGCGGCGCAACTGGGTTGGGGATTGGACGACGACGTGGCCCTGCGAGCGCGAAGCGCGCGGCAGGGCAGTCTCCGCGGCCGGCACGTGTATGGCGGTGGGCCGAGCTTTGGTAAGTAGACGAAAGGGGGGCGGGGTGAAGCGGCTGTGGACCATTCTCTGGGGTGCCGGCCTGGCACTGGTGACTTCGGCGGCCTTCGCCGCGCAGATCGTGCCGGGGGCGAGCAGCGTGTCCCATCCGCGGAGCCTGCTGGATCAGGTGGTCTCCACCATCGCCTTCAGTGTGCTCGGGATCATCCTCGCGATCGTCGGCTTCAAAGCCTTCGACCTGGCGATCAAGTTCGACATCGAGCGGGAGATCTGCGAGAAGAACAACATCGCGGCGGCGATCCTGGCCGCCGCGGTCGTCCTCGGCATCTGTCTCATCGTCGCCGTCGTCGTGGTGAGCTGACGCGGGAGACCCGCAGCCGTGATGGTCTCCCGCAGGCGCGCTGCGGGAGCGATTGGCGCGGTGGCGCTACTCCGCGGGCTCGGTCTCCACGCTGAGCTCGTGGACAAGGCCATCGTCGGTGGAGACCCAGTCTTCGTGGAAGTTCCGCAGGCGCACCGGCGCCTTGGCCTCCCGGAGATGCCGGACGACGGCCGCGCCGAACTGGCGCTCCGTCTGGGCAGCCTGGAATTCCTTCGCCGCAGGGGTGGCCGCAACGTCCGAGTGGTTCGACGTGCGAGCTTTAAGTTTTTCGGGCATCTGGGCAGCTCCTGATGGGTCGGAAAGTACGACGCCATAGTCTATCACTCCCCGCCGTTTGCGGGATCAGGTGGGCCAGTCATGAGCCGTGATGATGGGATACCGCGCCTGGATCGGCGCCAACTTCTGGCCGCCGGAGCAGCGGCCCTATTGACCCCGCACTCCAGAGCCGCCGCAGCGGAACCCGCGCCGACCGAGTTCCAGGTAGCGTGCATGACCTACGTGTACCGCGCCTTCCCGCTGCAGCGCGCCCTGGAGGGGATTGCCCGCAGCGGCTACCGGTACGTGGCGTGGGGCACGGAGCACCTGGAGGCGGACGGGCGGAAGGTGCCGGTGCTGGCGAAGGGCGCGCCGGCAGCCGAGGCGCAGCGCCTCGCTTCCCGCTGCCGGGACCTCGGCCTCCAGCCGGTGATGATGTTCTCCAACGTCTATCCGGAGCACAAGGACGGTCTCGACGTGCTAAAGCGTCGGATCGAGCAGGCGCACGCCGCGGGGATGCCGCAGGTGCTGACGTTCGGGCACACGGAGAACGGCGGCTACCCGCTCTGGCTGGAGCGGTTCCGCACGCTCGGTCCGCTCGCCCGGGCCGCGGGCGTGACCCTGGTGATCAAGCAGCACGGCGGGGAGACCGGTACCGGCACCGCCTGCGCCAAGTTCACCCGCGAGTTGGGCGACAGCGGCGTCAAGGTCAACTTCGATGCCGGGAACGTGATGGACTACCTCAGCGTCGATCCGATCCCGGACCTGAAGGCGTGCGCGGACGAGGTCCGCAGCTTCTGCATCAAAGACCACCGCGACTTCCCGAAGGACGAGGACTGCGGTCCCGGCTTCGGGGAGATCGACCACTACCGCCTGCTCCACGCGGTCGCCCAGACCGGACGGAAGCTGCCGCTCTGCTGCGAGAACATCTCGGCGCCGCTGCTGCCCCCGCCCACGGATGCCGCCGGCGTGGACCGCCTGGCGCTGCGGGCACGGGAGTTCCTGGAGACAGTGATCCAAGGGCTGCAGCGAGCGCGGTAGGGGATGTGTGAGAGTGGGGAGAGTGGGGACTTGCCCAAGCGGATGCAGGGATGACCGCTTTCTAGCACAGCGTTGCAACGCTGGGAACCAACTCAACCTCCCGCAGTCCCGGAGGGACGACCGCACGCCCCGCGTTTCAATGTGGGGTAAACGACCGATCGCCGGCCCTAAGACGAAAAAAGGCCGGGGCTTGCTGGTTGGCAAGCCCCGGCCTTTTACATCGGACCGTTAGGAAAGGCGGGAGAGCGCGGTGCGCACTTCCGTCTCCGAAGCGGCGCGCTCGATCATGTGCCACTCCAGGCAGCGGCCGTCCTCGAAGTGCACGCGCCAGACGGCTGTCTTCTGGTCCGGGGAGGTGATGCTGCAGGTGAGCGACTTCACCCGCCGGATCTTCCCGCTAAGATCCGAGCCGATCTCACGAGCGTCGAACTCTTTGATCTTGACCCACATCCCCGGCCGGAAGGGGGGGATTCGCGTGACCTGCTGCGGCTTGTCCTGGGTGACGCGTCGGCGCGAGACGTGATCAACTTCGGGTTCGATAGTACCGCCCTCCTCAAAAGCCATGCCCGGTCTGCGGGCGAAGCTGCCGGATAGCTCTCCAAGCCTTCGGGGGACTGTTTTATCGCTCCCCGGCATCACACGTAGGATACACCCTGGGGCGCGCTCAGGCACTACAAATGACACTTCATGGCACCACTACTGAATCAAAAAAGGGGGACTCGGGATTCACCCGATTCCCCCTTTCGATTCATGAATCACGTGCCTGAGAGGCACGTCTGGAAGGCCGCTTACTACCGAACTCCGGCCATTTCCTGGTGCTTTACGTCCCGGCGGCGCTGAGTCTTGTCAAGAGTCTTTTTGCGCATGCGGACCGACTTCGGCGTCACTTCCACCAGGTCGTCCGGACCGATGTACTCCAGGGCGCGGTCCAGGGACATTTCGATGGCCGGCGTCAGCCGGATCCCCTGGTCCGCGTTGCTGCTCCGCATGTTGGTGAGGTGCTTGGCCTTGCAGACGTTGACGTCCAGGTCGCCGTCGCGGACGTGCTGCCCCACGATCATCCCCTCGTACACTTCCACGACGGGGCCGATGAACAGCTTGCCGCGCGGCTCCGCGTTGCTTAGGCCGAACGGCGTGGTGACGCCGGCTTCCGTCGCGATGAGGGAGCCGCCCCGCGCACCCTGGATCGGGCCGGCATTCGGGCGGTACCCGGCGAAGATGGAGTTCATGATCGCCGTGCCCTTGGACTCCGTGAGGAGGTCCGTACGGATACCGATGAGCCCGCGCGTGGGGATGAGGAACTCCACCTGCACCTCGCCGTGGGGCAGGTAGTTCATGTTCTGCATCTCACCGCGCCGGCGGCCCAACAGCTCCACCGCGGAGCCCAGGTACTCTTCGGGCACTTCCACGGTCAGCATCTCGAACGGCTCGCAGAGCTGGCCTTCGATCTCGCGGAAGATGACCTCCGGCTGGGAGACCTGCAGCTCGTACCCTTCGCGGCGCATCGTCTCGATGAGGATCGCCAGGTGCAGCTCACCGCGACCGGACACCGCCCAGGAGTCCGGGCTGTCCGTCGGCTCTACTCGCAGCGCAACGTTGGTCTCGAGCTCCCGCGTCAGCCGGGTGCGGAGGTGCGGGGAGGTGCAGAACTGCCCTTCCCGGCCGGCCAGCGGGCTGGTGTTGACCCCGAAGGTCATCCGCAGCGTCGGCTCTTCCACCTTGGTGGCGGGCAGCGGCTTCGGATCGTTGATGTCCGCCAGGGTCTCGCCGACGTTTACGTCCGCGAACCCGGTCACGGCCACGATGTCGCCCGCCTCGCCCACCGGCACTTCCTGGCGGCGGAGGCCGTTGAAACTGAACACGGTGACCACGCGGCCGTTCTGGCGCTCGCCGTCCCGATTGAAGTGGACCACCTGCTGGTTGGGCCGGATGGTGCCGTTGAAGACGCGACCCACGGCCACCCGGCCGCGGTGCGCATCGTACTCGATGGAGGTCACGAGCATCTGGAGCGGCGCTTCCGGATCGATTGCCGGCGCCGGCACGTGCTCCAGGATCTTATCGAACAGCGGGCGGAAGTCCACGCCCGGCTCGGAAGCATCCAGCGTCGCCACGCCCTGGAGGGCGCTGGCGTACACGATTGGGAAGTCGAGCTGTTCGTCGTTGGCGTTGAGGTTCACAAACAGATCGAAGGTCTGATCGATCACCCAGTCCGGCCGCGCGTTCGGGCGGTCGATCTTGTTGACCACCACGATCGCGCGGAGGCCCAGGGCCAGCGCCTTCGAAAGCACGAACTTGGTCTGCGGCATCGGGCCGTCCACCGCGTCCACGACCAGGAGCACCCCGTCGACCACCCCCAGGACGCGCTCCACCTCGCCGCCGAAGTCGGCGTGGCCGGGGGTGTCCATGATGTTGATCTTGGTGGTGCCGTAGCTCACGGCCGTGTTCTTGGCCATGATGGTGATGCCGCGCTCCCGCTCCAGGTCCATCTTGTCCATGGCGAGCTCGGGCACGGACTCGTTATCCCGGAAGACGTTGCCCTGGCGAAGCAGACCGTCGACGAGCGTGGTCTTCCCGTGGTCGACGTGCGCGATGATTGCGACGTTGCGAATGTGATCAAGACGAACAGGCATAAGTTCTGATATGGGAGATGGGTCCGCGGAATAGAGACGGCAGACGCAAAAAGAGCACCCCAGCCCACTGCGGACATCTGTGGCCGGCGGCGCGTCTCATTCTACCATTCCGTCATGATACGGTCAAATCAGGCAGGAATCATTAAGGTTCGTGGGGCAGGATGCGGCCTCGCGGCTGGAATTTGTTCGCTTGAAGGGGCCGGTGGGACCACTTGCGCCCTGTCGACACCGCAACTTCGGACTGTTACCGGTGTCAGATTCAGCTCCGACCCTGACCCGAAGACCCCGGCGGCGTGAAGGCGGGTCACGTGGTCGGCGCGACCGACGACCTGGGCCTGCGCGCCGTGGAAGACCGCGTCCACGTTCACGACCTCCACGCGACGATGCTCCACCTGTTGGGAATGGATCACCTGAAGTTGACGTATCGCCACAACGGCCGCGACGAGCGCGCCACGGTGAACGCCGGCAGGGTGGTGACGAAGGTACTGGCCCGATGATGGTACGACTGTCCGGATCTCTCCTGGCCTTGAGCCTGGCCTGCGGCACGGCATCCGCCGCCCCGAAGCCGGCCGCTCGCGCCGCGGCTCCCGCCGTTACCGCGCTCGTGGTTTCGCCCTCGGTGCTCCAACTGGCCGGCGCCGGCTCCTCCGAGAAGGTCTTCGTCACGGCCACGCTGGGCACCGGGCTGCGGAAGGACGTCACCGGCAGCGCTACGCTCACCGCTCGCGGCGGCGTGGTCCGCGTTGCGCCGGGCACCGTGCAGGCGCTGCGCGACGGTCAAGCAATGGTGGAAGTCACGTACGGCGGAAGGAAGACGCAGCTACCGGTTACGATCGCCGCCCGGACGCGGCCGGTCTCGTTCCAGTACGACGTCCTGCCGATCATGTCCCGAGCCGGCTGCAACCAGGGCTCGTGCCACGGGAACTCCGAGGGTAAGGGCGGCTTCAAGATCTCGCTCAAGGGCGAGACTCCCGTGGAGGACTACGAGGTCATCGCCCGGCACGGCGGCGGACGCCGGATCAGCACCGGCAACCCGGGCGGTAGCCTCCTGCTGCTCAAGGCCACCTCCGGGATGCCCCACGGCGGGGGCCAGCGGTTCGCCGTGAAGTCCGACGAGTATGAGACCGTCTCCCGCTGGATCGCGGAGGGCGCGCGGCTGGACGGCCCGGAAGCGCCCCGGCTGGTGCGGCTGGAGACCACGCCCCGGGAGCAAATCCTTGCCGAGCCGGCCGGTATGGTCCGGCTCACGGTGACGGGGCGCTTCTCGGGCGGCACGATCCGCAACCTCACTCGCCGCGTCGTCTACAACCCGGGCGACCCAAACGTCACCGTCTCGGACGACGGGCTGGTCCGGTTCAACGGGCCAACGGACCTGGCCGTGCTGGTGCGCTATGCGGACCAGATGGAGAACGTTCGCCTCACGTACACCGCCGCCAGCAAGGGCTTCAC
>JAJFMS010000950.1 GCA_020696885.1 Armatimonadota bacterium
GCATGTGCAGGAAAGCCTGCGCTTCCTCATGACCCGGGAGATTGCGCACTTCCAGATGTTCCACGCCGCGCTGGACACCATCCAGCCGAACTTCCCGCCCGGCGTCCTCCAGGGCGACCCGCGCTTCACGCACACCTACTTCAACATGTCCAACGGCACGGAAGTGCGCGGGCCGTGGAACCAGGGGCAGGGTCCGTGGCCGCAGGGCGAGCAGTGGGCCTACGTGGAGGATCCGCTCCAGCACAGCGTCACTACGCGTGGGCTGATCGACCAGCCGATCGTGGGCTCCTCCAAGACGCAGGCAGAGGTGAAGAAGCTCGACAAGGCGCTCAGCAAGCTGCGCAGCACCGAGGTGGCGAGCGCTGCGCCCAAGGGCGAGAACCAGTGGTCGTCCTACCCACAGGACACGCCGCTGAGCCCGATGGACGTGGACGAGACCGAGGAGTCGGAAGCCGCTCACGCACGTTAGACAGCGGTGGGGCGTAGCGATAGCGGAAATCGGTGGTAGAACCGGAGGCGGCGGTACTGGCATGCCAGTGCCGCCGCTTCGAGTGTCTGGTAGAGGGGAGATCACGATGCAGGTAGAGGCGCCGGAGCCGGCGGAGGTCGCGAGCAGCCGGGCGGCCGTGGAAGTGCTCTGCTTCACGGACCCGCTTTGTTCCTGGAGCTGGGCCATGGAGCCCGAGCGCCAACGCTTGGTGGAGGCGCTGGGGCCGGCGTTGGAGTGGCGCTCCGTGATGGGGGGCATGATCCCGGACTGGCAGACTTACTCCGATCCGATGAACGCCGTGCATCGTCCGGCCCAGATGGGTCCGCAGTGGTACCACGTGCGGACCGAAACCGGCGCGCCAATCGACGAGCGGATCTGGCAGGAAGACCCCCCGGCTTCGTCCTTCCCGGCTTGTCTGGCGGTGAAGGCGGCCGGACGTCAGGGGCTCGCGGCGGGGGAGCGCTACCTATGTCGCGTCTGGAGGGCGGTGATGCAGGAGCGGCGGAACGTCGCCCGCCGGGAAGTGCTGCTGGAGCTCGCGGCAGAGCTCTCCGCAGGCGGGGAAGCGTCGTTCGACGCAGCCCGGTTCGAGCACGAGCTGGATACCGCCGAAACGGTGAACCTCTTCCGCGAGGATCTTAAGGAGACCCGCTACCGCGAGATCGGCCGGTTTCCTACGCTGGTCTTCCGCGGCAGTACCGGACCAGGAGTGCTCCTGGTCGGATACCGACCGCTGGAAGTCCTGCGCAGGGCTGCCGAGCACGTGATGGCGCAAAACGGCGGAACTGCTTCGCAGCCGTAGGGTTGCGGCACCCCGGTGCTCCAGGAGCTACCGCTTGGAGATCGTGGCGGTGCCGAGGAGCTGCTCATCTCCCTGGGGGAAGTGAGTGTAGCTCATGACGCCGTTGAAGCTCTTGCTGTCTTCACCCAGGGTACCGGCGAACGTACCGGCGTAACCATTCGCGGTGGGCGCGTTCACCGACAACGACTTCGCCGTCGGGTTGTAGAAGCCCTGGCACTTCTGATTCTTGAGCTTCGTCCCGATGGTGAGCTTTCCCTTGACCAGGAGATTAGATGACCCGGGAGGGAAGGCCTTGGCCGAGCTGATCACCAGCTTCATCGGCCCGCTGATGGTCGAGTCCTGGGAGAGGTAGGTGCCGGTGTACGAGCCCTTCACGTTGAACCGCCGGGCGGCCTGGGCCGGCTTGAGCTGCGGCAGGAACAGGATCGATGCGGCCACGGCGGCGATGCCGGCCACCGAGACACGGAACAAACGAGGGGCGAGGGTTGCGCTCTGCACGGGTTACTCCGAGTTGACTTGGCCGCTCGCCAGCGCAGCGGCCACGGGAGGGCGAAGGACCAACGATCCGCCTTGGCCACCGGCCGGAAGCAGGAGTTCTGGTTGCTCTCTCAGTAACTAGGCATATGCCCTACAATGGATCATACTGCCTGAATCAAGTATTGGAATGAACCGCGTCCTTCTTCAGGGCGGATCGTGCGTAATTGTCGCCCCGGGGGCGCTGCGGGAGTCAGGTGTTTTCGCTGCATCCGAACTCGCTCGGTGGAGCTATCCTGAGTGTGGTAGCGCCGCGGCCGGAACTTGCCGGTGACAAGGGCGCGAACGAGGGTGCATGGACAACGCGACGATCTTTATGCTGGCGCTGATCCCGATCATGGTGGCGGCGCTGATCTTACTCTGGCGCTTCTTCCTGCAGGCGGATCGCCGGGAGATGGAGCAACTCGAGCAGGCGGCGCTGGCGGAGCAAGAGCGGCAGGCGGAGCAGTAACCGGCTTCGGCTCCAGCCCCAAAAGTGGCACGGCTCCCGGTGGGCCGTTAAACTACCTGGGTGTGGCCGGAGTGCGGTCGCGGAGGCGGTAGACGATGGCGACTGGAACCGAGGTGGTGGTCTTCTCCCGAGAGGGTCTCACGCACGAGGCGTGGGCCGGGCGACATACCTTGACCATCGATGAGCCGGTGGACCTCGGAGGCGCGGACGACGGCCCCACTCCGTACGAGCTGCTGCTGGCCGCGCTGGGCGCCTGCACTTCCATGACGCTAAGAATGTATGCGGACCGGAAGCAGTGGCCGCTGGAGCAGGTAGAAGTTCGTCTCCGCCACTCGCGCATCCACGCCAAAGACTGCGCGGATTGTGAAGAGGAAGAAGGTTACCTGGACCAGGTGGAGAAAGAGATTGTGGTGGCCGGCGCTCTTTCGGAAGACCAGGTCCGCCGGCTGGGCGAGATCGCCGAGCGGTGCCCGGTAAACCGCACCCTCCAGGCCTCCGTCCGCGCCAGCCAGACTATCCGCCTCGCTGCTTGAAACCCCGTCGAGCTTTCCGATTTGTGATTTTGGACCCTCCGAACACCGCGGGCCGAGAGACCCCCTGCCCTCTTGGTAAGGGGGGAGCCTCACACCGAAC
>JAJFMS010000951.1 GCA_020696885.1 Armatimonadota bacterium
GGCGGGATGCCTCCCGGTGGCTTTGGCCCGCAGGGTGGGATGCCTCCCGGTGGCTTTGGCCCGCAGGGCGGGATGCCGCCCGGGGGAATGCCCCCCGGAGGCTTCGGACCACCGGGAGGGATGCCTCCCCCCGGTTATGGCCCACAGGGCGGGATGCCTCCCGGTGGTTTCGGGCCGCAAGGTGGGATGCCGCCGGGCGGAATGCCGCCGCCCGGCTACGGGCCTCCAGGATATGGTCCGCAGGGGGGAATGCCACCCGGCGGAATGCCGCCCGGCTACGGCCCGCCTGGCGGAGGGTGGCCGGGCGGCATGCCCATCGACGACTCTGACCCGGACGAGGAGTTCGACGATGAGCCACCGCGGGGCGCGTATGGACCTCCCGGGCCCTACGCGCCGCCAAATTCCCCGAATCCGGGCTTCACCCCGCCGCCGGGCGCCCAGATGGCGCCCCCGCAGCACTACGGCCCGCCAACCGGACCCGGAATGGTGCCGGGACCGATGGGACCGTACCCCGGCCAGCCGCAGCACGGGCAGGGATGGAGTCCGCCCTACAACCCGCACCAGGGCCCGGGCTCCGCGGCAGGCGCCAACCGCGTCACCACCGCCATCGTGGCACTCCTCCTCGGCAGCCTGGGAGTGCACAAGTTCATGCTGGGGCAGACCCAGGCGGGGGTGATCCTGCTGGTGGTGTGCCTCTTCACCTGTGGCATGGGGTCCGCCGTGGTCGGGTTTGTCGAGGGCATCATCTATCTCTCCAAGAGCGACGCCGACTTCTACCAGACCTACGTGATCGAGCGCAAGCCCTGGTTCTGAAACTCGCCGGCTGGATCAGGCGCAGCGGCGTGGGCGGCTGACACAGAGGTAAAGTCCCGGCATGTTCTACCGCTCGCGCCCGCCGGCGCCGCCCCTTGACGCCTTCATCAGCCGGCTCTGGTGCTGCTCGGACGCGCCGGCCCATCCCCGGGAGCGGATCCTCCCAAGTGGGACCATGGAACTGGTGGTCAACCTCCGTAACGATGAAATCCGGGTCTACGACCCGGCACACCCCAACCGCTGCAGGCGGTACTCGGGCGCTCTGCTTTCCGGCGCCTACAGCCGGTATTTCGTGATCGATCCGCACGTACACGCCTCGATCATCGGGGTCCACTTCCGTGCGGGCGGCGCGGCTCCGTTTCTAGGTCTCCCGGCCGGCGAGGTGGCCGACACCCACCTGGACCTGGAGGCACTTTGGGGGAAATCCGCGCTGGAGCTTAGGGAGCAACTCTGTCTGGCGTCCGACCCGCAAGCACGCTTCACACTGCTCGAAGAGGCGCTCCTCGCCCGGCTGCCCTCTGCGGAGCGCAACCACCACTGCGTGCCGGCGGCCCTCCAGGCGCTGGACGCGGCCGGAGACGGGGAACTTCGGGTGGGGGAAGTCGCCCGCCGGTTGGGACTCAGCAATCGCCGTTTCATCCAGGTGTTTACGGTCGCGGTTGGCCTGACTCCGAAGCGGTACCACCGCATCCGGCGCTGCCGGCGCGTGCGGGAGCTGGTGCAACACCTGCCGGCTCCGGATTGGGCCGACGTGGCATTGGAGTGCGGGTACTTCGACCAGTCTCACCTGATCCATGACTTCCGAGAATTCTCGGGCTTCACACCTGCCGAATACCAACGTCGGCAAAGCCATCGCTTACTCCCCAACCATGTCTCCCAGGACGAGTAGGTAAACTTTCTCCAATTCAGCGCCCGGGGTTAACTCGTAGAGTTGCCGCGTCGCATCGGGCCGGAAGCCTCATGCGACAGCCTGGGATTCTGACGCGAAGGGGGAAGTCATGCTGAACCGCCGTCTCTGTACCGCCGTTGGCGTAGGGCTGCTGGCACTGGGAGGTCTTATGGGGGAGCGAGGGATGTCGTCTACCGCGGATGCGGCCGAGCCCGGCGCCGGAAAGCGGGCCGACTTCCGGCCCGTTGCCGTGCGCTATCAGGTGAAAGACGTAAGCCGCGCGGTAGCGTTCTATACGCGGCACCTCGGCTTCCAGGTGGAGCGGCAGGCGGGTACTGCGTTTGCCAGCGTCTCCAATGGAAGCCTCACGCTCTGGCTCAGCGGCCCGGGCAGCTCTGGCTCTCGCCCGCTTCCGGACGGGCGGCCACAGCTGCCGGGAGGGTGGAACCGGTTCGCACTGGAGGTCGATGACCTCGCCGGCCGGGTGGCGATACTGAAGCAGGCCGGCCTCCGCTTCCGGAACGAAATCGAGATCGGCCCGGGCGGGAAGCAGATCCAGTTGGAGGATCCCGACGGGAATCCAATTGAGCTGTTCGAGCCGTCCCGGTAATCCCCACAGGACAGGGTGGCACGCACGGCTTGAACTCCGATCGAGGGTTAGGGGACCGTTGCCACCCGCGTAGGTGCGATACCCGGGTCAGGAGTTTGCGGCCTTCCCGGCTAACCTCCTTCCGGAGCACATCGGGTCCACCTCGAGTAGAGGTCCCGGCCACCTCGCTCCGGATCGAGCAAGCCATGTGCGAGACCAGTGATCAATGGAACCACGGAGGGGGCCGGCGTGTCGGTTCCCTCCAATCCGCGTCGCGCTGGCTGGTTGCCGGCGTGCTGGCTGCGCTTCTCGGCTTCGGGCTCCACGTCCAGCCAGAGCGCGTCCATGCCGCCGACGACGCGCTGGCCTTCAACGACCCCGCCGCCCGCCGCTACGAGCTCACGGCCCGGGCCAGCCAGCTCGACCCACGCGCCCGTCCCCACCCGGAGATCGACTTCGTCTTCGAGCGAGCCGGCAAGCCGGCGGACACCGAGCGCGCCTCCGTCGACACCCGCGTCGCGCCGCAGGGGAAGCTGGTGGTGTGGCTGATGGGCTACAGCGGCCCCCTGTTCGAGCGCGTCAACAGCTATGGGCTCCACGCCATCCAGGTCCAC
>JAJFMS010000952.1 GCA_020696885.1 Armatimonadota bacterium
CCCGGAGAACGGCTGGTGCATGGCGTTGAGCGAGGCAGGGGTGAGGTATCCGGACGTACCCGCTTCGTCCAGGTGCACGGCCGCGAAGCGGGTCCAGTCTTGCATGGACATGTGCAGCAGTCCCGCCGGGTTGCCGGCCGCGGGGAGGTCCGCCTTCGGTCCGGGAAGCACCGCCTTGCCCGCGGCGGTGTGTCCCACCGGCTGCAGCAGTTGCCCCACCGTTCCGGGCGCCCCGAAGCCGGCGGTGCTCATGCCGAGCGGCTCGAAGACCTCCTGCGCCATCAGCGTCTCGTAGGCGGTGCCGGTGATCCGCTCCGCCATCGCGCCCGCCACGGCGTAGCCGAAGCTGGAGTAGCTGAAGCTGGTGTGCGGGAGGGCGACCGGCCGCAGCTTCAGGATCTCCGGCACGAACTGCTGGCGTGCTTCCGGCGGCGTGCCGGTGAACTTGAGGAGCTGCTTCTGGACCTTCCCGGGGAACTTGTCCGGCAGCCCGCTCCGGTGTGCGAGGAGCTCTCGCAGGGTGACGCTAGCGTATTCGGCCCGGGTGGTGCCGGCGAGCTCCGGAAACGTGGCGCCGATGGCAGTGGTCCAGGAGAGCGTGCCGCGTTCCACCAGACGCGCGCAGAGGGTGGCCGTCATCGCCTTGCCGCAGGAGCCGAGGTGCCACTGGTCGTCCGCGGTGACCGGCGTGGTCTTCTTCACCTGCCGGAGCCCGTCCGCCGCGACGACGGTGACCCCGTCCTGCAGCACGGCGGCGCTCATCCCCGGGAGCTTGTACCGGGTGCGCGCTGTGGACAGGATCGTGGTGAGCGTCCCCGCATTGAGCGTGGGCAGGGGCGGCATGCCGCGCCGGACCACCGGAGCGGCGGCAGCGCCGGTGGTGAATGCGGAAGGCAGCGGGAGGGTGAGCCCCACGGCAAGCAAGAGGAGGGCGACAGTGCGATGAAGCAAAGTAGTCTCTACACGGTGGGATGGAGCGCAAGCTGCGCAGCAGTGGCGATGCGGTGGGAGTGGGTTGATGGAGTAGAGTGAGTACCGGGTCGGAGTGCCGCCATCTCCCAGCACTCCATTGCTCCACCACTCCATCACTCTCCTGGGGTCCCTCGCTCATTCTACATGCATCGGCCGAAGGGGAGCAGCCGCCGGAAACCATGCGCCAGGATTACCGGATAGAGCGCCAGGTTCCGCCCGAGAGCCGCGGCCGGCGAGTAACCCGGAACCTCGTGCGGGGAGCCCGACTCGATCGCCGCCAGGCAGCGTCCCAGCGCGCGGAGGTGCGTGGGACCGAATGGGCCGTCGTGGAGGCGGTCCAGGAGCTCGGGCGGGAGCGCCTGCTCCCCGTGAAAGGCGCCCAGCCAGCCGCCGAGAATGGCGCCGTAGCTGTCCGTATCGCCGCCGGCGGAGAGCGACTCCACCAGGGCCGGCAGGGGCTCGTCTCCGTGCCGCAGGAAGCAGAACGCCGCGAACGGCACGGTGTGCAGCACGAACCCGCTGGTGCCGAGCACCGAGGCGGCTCCGGCGGTGTCAGCTCCCTCCGTGGCCAGTGCGGCAGCCCGATCCAGCGCGGCGGCCAGCTCCGGCTCGGTCACCCGGTCTCGGGCCAGGGTGAAGGCGGCGGCGCGATCCGGCGCGGAGCAGGCGTATGCGGCGAGATCCGCGGTGAACAGCGCGCCGGCGATGGCGCGCGCGTCCAGGTGGGTCACCTCCGCAACTGCCCGGCCGAAGCGAGCGCGCCTGCCCGCATCCTCCCGGAAGAATACGCCGAGGACGGCTGCTCGCATCGCTGCGCCGTTGCCGGCCGAGCGCACGCCGCTGGGGCGGAGCCCGACCGCCGCACGCAGGGAAGCCCGGATGGTGGCGAGCCCCACGCCCCACGGCAGGCGGAAGAACCAGCCGACCAGCGACCGCCGGAAAGCGTCCGCGCACCGCTCCGGATCCTCGGGGAAGCGGCAGAGGCTCTGGGCGAGGAGCGCGGACTGCTCCGTATCGTCCGAGACGAAGCCGGTGCTGCCCAGGAGGTGGAACCGGTCCAGCCGCCCGAACCGGCGGGCGATCTGCGCGGCCTTCATCCCCTCGGCCGGCAGCCCGAGCGCATCTCCGAGAGCGGTGCCGAGCAGCACGCCGGTGAGTCGGTCGGGAGTGTTCACCACAAAGTCACGAAGGCACAAAGGAGAGAGGGGATCATTTCGTCCAGAGGTCGCGAAAGCGGAGTGGGAGCTCCAGGAGGCTCTTCTCCTCTTCCGGAAGGACGTATCTCGCGCCGATCAGGTCACGCGTAGCGCCGGCGTAGGCTTGTTGGTAGGCGTCGAACATGGGGAAGCGCTCCAGCAGGGCGCGGCGTGGGTCGCCGGCGCTCTGGCGGTCGGCTGCGGTGCGGGGGAACGGGATGAAGCTGCCGGTAAGGCTGAGCAGCTCCGTCTCGGCGCCGATGGCCGGGCTGCGGAGGTTCCAGCCAGTGAAGGTACCGATCGGCGCCGCTACGGAGGGAACCTGCAGCATGCCGCGCTCGTTGCCGTCCGGGCCATACGCGGGGACCAGCACGCGGTAGTCGCCACGGCGGGCCGGCGGGAGCAGGGTGAGCCGCCGTTTGATGGCGAACTCCGGGCCGTGGTCCAGGAACTCCGGCTGCTGGATGACGGTGGGATAGCTCACGCCCGGCAGCGCCGGCCAGCCGCTCTGCGCCTGCGTCCAGCCGACCAGCGTGCCGTCCGCGATGCGCGGGTAGCGGCTGGGCGGTGGGGCGACGTCGTCGCGGACCCAGGCGTCCAGTGCGGTGAGGAGGCCTCGCAGCAGGGGGCGGTAGTCCGTGGGGTTGGCGGGCTGCTGACCGTTGCCGCGGCCGCCCGGCACGCCGGACCCCGCGCCGTGCTGCGCGCCGCCGAACGCGTAGAGCCGCACCTCCGC
>JAJFMS010000953.1 GCA_020696885.1 Armatimonadota bacterium
GCACGCTGCCGATGACGTTGTAGACCTGCTCCCGCCAGTTGGTAACCGCCATCCGTGCCTCCGGCCGCGTGACGAAATTCGGGAACCACCTCTTCCTTGCAGGGTCTGAAGGTGTGGGATGCCGATTGAAGTGTGAATAACCTGGCGGGGAATCGACCGCCGAATGATAACAAGCATGCAGGCGAGGATCACGCGCCGGAGGCGCACCTCGCTGGGGGAACATAGATGAAGAAGATTTTCTGGCTAGGAGCGCTGCCTTTCCTGCTTGGAGTAGGCCTGGTAGCCCCCACCGTGCAGCCGGTCGCCGCGCAGACACAGTCGCAGGATATCGGCCGGCAGATGGAAGCGGAATACGGCGTGCTCGGCGACACTTCGCGCGAGGGCCGCACGCTGAACGACATGCTGGAGCGGACCGTGGAGCGCATTGTGGACGGCGTGAACGCCCAGCGCAACAAGGGCGAGTTCCAGCTTCGCAGCGCCAAGATTCTGGGCGGGCGAGACGCCAAGCATGACCAGGTGGTGAACGCGTTCGCCCTCCCGGACGGGCGGATCTACGTGACGCTCGGACTGCTTCGCCTGCTGAAGGACAGCCAGTTTCCGGAAGATGAGCTGGCGTTTGTAGTGGGCCACGAGGTCACGCACGTGGCGGAGCGCCACAGCGCCGGCCAGACCAAGAAGGCGCTGCCGTACTACCTGGGCGCTATCCTGCTGGGGCAGGTGGTGGACAGCCGGGCGGCCAACGCCGCGATCGGAATGGGCGTGCAGGCGAAGACCGCCAGCTTCAGCCGCCAGGACGAGTACTCCGCGGACAAAGGCGGGCTGATGGCGATGGAAGAGGCCGGCTACGATCCGCGTGCCGCCGCCACGATGCTGCGGCGGCTGAAGGGCTCCGGCAGCGAGAACAAGTTCATGAACGGGGTATTCGGCTCGCACCCGATCAACGAGAACCGGATCGCGCGAGTGAATGAGATGATCGGCGACCTGGGAGCCGGCCGCACCCCGAGCGACCGCGTAGACGGCGAAGCCAAGCGCCGCAAGCGATAACGCACAGCCACCGGCAGGGTGTACAAGACGGGGGACCGCGAGAGCGGCCCCCCGTTTTTCGTCTCGGCCGAGGTCGCACCCTACCTGCTGTGAGAATAGCCGTGCTGAGCGCTCACGCCGGCTGCCGCGCGCACCCCCAACACCCAAGGCCCAACACCTAACACCCAAGCCCCAACACCGCGCAGCGCACCCCGCGATAAGATACCTGCGGCCCCATGCAGCAACCAGCGGGAGCGGAACACGAGGAGGAGACGCGGGTGCGAAAACCGATCATTGCCGGTAACTGGAAGATGAACAAGAAGGCGTCCGAAGCGGCGGCCTTCATCGCCGAGATCGCCGACGCGGCAGCGGCATCCGCGGCCGACGCCGTGGTCTGCCCGCCGTTCACCACGATCCCGGCCGCCGTGGCTGCGGCCGCGGGCACTTCGGTGGCCGTGGCGGCCCAGGACCTCTTCTGGAAGGAGAGCGGCGCCTACACCGGGCAGATCGCACCGGCAATGCTCACGGACCTGGGCGTCTCCCACGTGGTCATCGGCCATTCCGAGCGCCGCGGCCGCTTCGGGGTGCCGGAAGAAGGCTTTACCCCGGAAGTGCTGGCCCTCTTCGGGGAGTCCGACACCACCGTGAACCTCAAGGCGAAGGCGGCGCTCAAGCACGGCCTGGTCCCGATCGTCTGCTGCGGCGAGACGCTGGACGAGCGCCGTTCCGGCAATACGGACGCGGTAGTCTCCGGCCAGATGGAGCGCGGGCTGGACGGCCTCACCGCGGAGCAGGTGGCGGGGCTGGTTCTCGCGTACGAGCCGGTCTGGGCGATCGGAACCGGCGAGACCTGCGCTGCGGAAGAAGCGGACCGCGTGTGCGGCGTCATCCGTGCCACCATCGGGCGGCTGTTCGATGACGCCACGGCCGAGGCGGTGCGCATCCAGTATGGCGGCAGCGTGAAGCCGGACAACGCAGCGGACCTGCTCTCCCGCCCCAACATCGACGGCGCCCTGGTGGGCGGCGCCAGCCTCAAGAGTGCGGATTTCAACGCGATCCTGGCCGCGGCGAAGTAGTCCCAGGCAGTTCCGCCGTCTCCGAAGGGTCCGCACGGCCGACCGCCGTGCGGACCGGTTCCGGGCCGAGCGACTCAAACCGGCGTCACGATTGCGGTTTCGGTAGAATCGCTAGAGCCTCCAGCGGTTTGAGCTCGGTCGCACCCGGGAATACCGGGAGGTCGCCGAGCCGGCGCACGCTTCGGCTCGAAAGCCGTTCGAGGAACCCTTGCCCCTACTCCGCCGAAACCGATTGCTCGCCGCGATGTCTGCCGCGGTCGCTCTGACCCTGCTGTCCGGCCCGGTGCCGGCGCGGGCGGATCCCGTGCGTATTCAGCTTCAGGATGCCACGCCGGCGGATGCGGGCCGAGAGCTGCAGCGCGTGCTGGGAGCGCCGGTGGAGGTGCGAGGCGGCAATGGGAAGCGGGTCACCCTCAACCTGCCCGCCGTGGCGCCGGGACGAGCCCTGGACCAGGTGGCGGCACAGCTTGGCGGCTCCTGGAGGATGAAGCTGCTGGTAAAGTCCGGTCGGCCCGAAATCCCGCGGCCTTCGCCGCCACTCGATCGCAGCATGGCACTGGGCGTGCAGGACCTGGCGGCGAGCAAAGCCTTCGCGCTGGTCGCCCGCGAGCTGCGCGCAGAGCTGGAGCTAGAGGGCGAGGTGGACACCCGCGTGGCGCTCATCGCGGTCAACGTCTCCGTGGGGGTGATCCTGGATCGCCTTGCGGAGCAGGCCGGAGCCACCTGGGACGTCTCCTACCTGATCGAGGCGCCGGATGCTCCGGTGCCGATTCCGGTGCGGCCCCGTGTGAAGGATC
>JAJFMS010000954.1 GCA_020696885.1 Armatimonadota bacterium
TACGGCGATCCAAAACGAGCACCTGACGGGCCCCTTCTCGTGTCCCATCTGTCTTCTCTGTGTCCGTCTGTGTCCAGGCACCGGTCAACGCCGCTCGTGTCGCTCCACCGTGGCTTCCACCAGGCGCCGGAACGTCGGCGCCACGACCACCGGCTTCCCGATGCGCTCATGGCAAAGGACCTGCTCGTGATCCAGGCGCACCACCTGCATATCCCCCTGGGCTGTCCGGTGCTTGCTGTCGAAGCAGATCGGATCGTAGTCGCCGCCGGGAGCCCGGCCGAACTGGATCAGGCCGTGCCGGAGCACCACCTTCGAAAGCAGGGGATCGCGGAACATCTCCCGCTCGAGACCGTGAAGCTCGTGGTCCGGAGGAGAAGCTGGTGGGTTTGCCAGTAGGCACACTTCGCCCGTCTCGACCCTCAGGTAGCGGTAGCTCAGGATGAGCCGGCGGTACAGGGGAGGGAGCTGGGCCGGAAGCCGTGCTTCGAGCTCCTCTGCGGCAGACGGAGGCGCGATCCACGCCACCGGCTTCCAGGCGACGAAGTAGCCCCCCAATGCAAGGTCTGGTTCTTCCGCCATCCGTAACGCTGGCGGAACCTGATCGATCGCTTCGATCAACTCGTCGGTCGCAGCAAAGCCGTCGACGAACCGGCGCAGCAACTCGTCATCACTCGCTCCCTGCACTTTCCAGCCCTCCATTTGCCCCTCTCGGTACCACCACTTTGCTGTTATGTCTTTAAACCGAAAAGGATGGACAGTGTAACCTATCGAGAATTACTGCGTAATCGTGTGTAGTTGGCGAATTATTTCGAGATCCTTAGGTTTTCTTGATTTGCTAATGCAAAGGTGCTCTGGACTGCGTTTCCACGCGAATAAGGGTCGATAATCCACATGAACATCAGCCGGTTGAACCGTAATCCCGGTGGTGTCTCTTACTGGGGCTCGCAGCTTGAGCCCGCCGAACGAAAAGGATCCCATGTCTTCCCGCATGATTCGCCGTGGCTTCACCCTCATCGAACTCCTCGTGGTGATCGCAATCATCGCCATCCTGGCCGCTATTCTCTTCCCTGTGTTTGCGCGGGCTCGTGAAGCCGCCCGCTCGTCGAACTGCATCAGCAACACCAAGCAGATCGGCACCGCTACCGCCATGTATATGCAGGACTACGACGGCACCGCCTTCCGCAGCCCGTGGGGCGGCGTCGGCAGCATCCCGTGGTGGGACCTGATCACCCCCTACACCAAGAACCGCGGCATCTACGTCTGCCCGTCTTACAACGGCGGCTACACCTACAACTACCCGGGGGCGCTGACGCCCGGTAACAACAACGGCCGCAACTTCGGCTACATGTGGAGTGAGCAGTTCCACGCGAACGGTCTCAACGAGGCCTCCATCCAGACCCCGGCGGACACCGGCATCATGACGGATGGCAACCACGCGGTGAACGGCTGGACCTGGCTCACCGTCAGCAACAACGCTCGTCCGGCCGGCAAGCACAACAACGGCACCAACTTCCTGTTCGCGGACTTCCACTCCAAGTGGATCGAGCTCAGCCGCGCGCAGTTGATCAAGACCGACCCGACCCTTCCGTAGAGCCTCCGGATAGTGGCCGCTCACGCGAAGGCCGGCATGCTCGAACCCGAGCATGCCGGCCTTCGCGTTTTTCGCGTCGGCTCCCCTCGGCCCTGCCTGGCCGAGGCGAAAACTAACCCTAGCCGGGGCGGCGAGGGACGTCCCGCCCTCCCAGCTAACGAGCGCTGCAATGTAAGGCGGGAGCATTGTGTTCGCCCCATCCGGGTGCCCCGTAACCCGTACGCGTTGATCCTCGAAACCCGTCAGTGCGCGCCTGCACCAGGTCCGCGTGCACATCGCGCACAGTGCTGGGGCCGAGGCGCCAGAGCACCCGCAGGATCTCCAACTCGACGTCCGTAGCCGCCCAGGCGATTTCAGGGATTCTTTATGCCGGGCTGTAACGTTCCCCCGGGTGCCTGAGTAACAGGCATAGAGGCAAAACTGCGGATGGTGGCTTCGGACCGGGAATTGATGGCACGCATCGGCCGGGGTGACCTGGATGCGCTGGGGGTGCTCTTCGAGCGTCACCAGCCCGCCCTCCATGCGTTTCTGTGCCGGTTCCTCGGGAACGCCGCGGCCGCGGAAGACGTGGGGCAAGAGACGTTCTGGCGGGTGTGGCAGTACCGAAGCACCTACGATGGGAGCAGAGAGTTCAGGACCTGGCTGTACGTCATCGCTCGACACGCGGCATTGGACGAGATCCGCCGGTGGGATCGCCAGGCGCGATCCTTCTCGTCCCTCCCGCTTGGAGAGGCGGAGCGGATCGGCAGCGGCGAGCTGTCGGAGCCGGGCTCGGAGGCCAGTGTGCGACGCCTCTCGGTGCGGGATCAGGTGCAGATGGCGCTGCTGGAGCTGCCGCCGGAGCAGCGGGCTTGCCTCATCCTGCGGGAGTACGACGGCCGGTCGCACCGGGAGATCGGCGAGATCCTGGGCTGCTCGGAGGCGAACGCGCGGGTGATGGCGCACCGGGCCCGGCTGGCGATGCGGAAGCTGCTGCATCCACTGATGGAGGCGGAGCGAGAAAGTGAGGAGAGCTGTGTTTGATGCCGACGACTGTCCGTTCTTAATGGACGTCCAGGCCCTCTGGGACGACGAGCTGCCGCCGGAGCGGGCCGAGCAGGTCCGCGCGCACGCCCACGCCTGCTCCGGCTGCCGGAGCGAGCTCCGGTCGCTGCAGCGCTATGCCGCGGCCCTGCGAGACGGCGATCCGGTCGAGGCCGTTCCCGCCCTCGTGGTTCAGCAACTGAAGCACGACCTGCTGCGCCGGGCGAGCGAGGATCTCCGGAGCGTGTCCCCGACGCCCGCGGTCGCCAGATCGGAAGA
>JAJFMS010000955.1 GCA_020696885.1 Armatimonadota bacterium
GGGATGCTGCGCCTCACCACTGGCCGGGTGGACGCGGACCTCACCCAGGCGCGAAATACGCTGACCCAGCGCACCTTCGGGCCGGAAAGCACCGCCACCACCGCCGTGGACACCTCCGGCATGCACGACGGCGATTTTGCCGGCCTTACGGCCTTTCAGAAGCGATACGGCTTCGTGGGCGTGACCATGCAAGGCGGCGCGAAGTCGATCGTAATGGTCAGCGCAGCCTCCGGCCAGCCGGAGGAGCTCGGCCGGGTGCCGCTAACGCAGAAGACCGCCTATCTGCGGATCGACTGCGACTTCAAAGAGCGTGCGGACCAGGCGTCCTTCTCGTACAGCCTGGACGGCAAACGGTGGACGGCCATCGGACCGCCGCTCCGGATGCGGTATGACATCCCGCACTTTATGGGCTACCGGTTCGGACTCTTCAACTACGCCACCCGGACGCCCGGCGGCTTTGCGGACTTCGACTACTTCCGGATCGGGGACTCCCGGAGACTGGCCGCACCGCTGCGCCCTGCCGGGTCACAGCGGTGAGCCGCCCCTCCCGGGAGGGGCGGCACCGGACCGCCGGTGGGTCCGGTGCCGCCCCTCGGAGGTGATCAGGCCAAGTCGAAGCGGTCCAGGTTCATCACCTTGGCCCAGGCCGCGACGAAGTCCTTGACGAACTTCTCCTGGGCGTCCTGGCAGCCGTAGACTTCGGACACGGCCCGGAGTTCCGAGTTCGAGCCGAAGATGAGGTCCACCCGCGTGGCGGTCCACTTCAGCTCGCCCGTGGCGCGGTCGTGCCCCTCGAACACCTCGTCCGCGTCCCCGCGTGCCTTCCAGGTCGTGCGCAGGTCGAGGAGGTTGACGAAGAAGTCGTTGGTGAGGGTCTCCGGGCGCTTCGTGAAGACGCCGTGGCTCGCCTGGCCGGAGTTGGCCTTCAGCACGCGCAGCCCCCCCACCAGCACCGTCATCTCCGGTGCGGTCAGCTTCAGGAGCTGCGCCTTATCCACCAGCAGATGCTCGGCCACCGGCGCGTACTCCGGCTTCGCATAGTTGCGGAACCCGTCAGTGACCGGCTCCAGCACCGCGAACGACTCCGCGTCGGTCTGGTCCTGCGAGGCATCCGTGCGACCCGGGGTGAAGGGGACCTGCACGGTGTATCCCGCCGCCCTGGCGGCCTTCTCGATGCCGGCGCAGCCGCCGAGCACGATGAGGTCCGCCAGCGACACCTGGGTGCCGCCCGGCTGCGCCTTGTTGAACGCCTCCTGAATGCCAGTCAGGGTGTTGAGCACGCGGGCGAGCTGCTCCGGCTGGTTGACGGCCCAACCCTTCTGCGGCGCCAGCCGGATGCGGGCGCCGTTGGCTCCCCCGCGCTTGTCCGAGCCGCGGAACGTGGCGGCCGAGGCCCAGGCCGTGGAGACCAGCTCCGACACGGTGAGGCCCGAGTCCAGAAGCCGGGACTTGAGGGTGGCGATCTCCTTCTTGCCGATGAGCTTGTGGGTGACGGGCGGGACCGGGTCCTGCCAGACCAGCTCCTCCTTCGGCACGTCCGGGCCGAGGTACCGCGCCCGCGGCCCCATGTCCCGGTGGGTCAGCTTGAACCACGCCCGCGCGAACGCCTCGTCGAACGCCTTCGGGTCCTTGTGGAAGCGCCGCGAGATCTTCTCATACGCGGGATCGAAGCGCAGGGCGAGGTCCGTGGTGAACATCATGGGGGCGTGCCGCTTCGACGGATCGTGGGCATCCGGAATGGTGTTGGCGCCCGCGCCGCCCTTGGGCCTCCACTGCTGGGCGCCCGCCGGGCTCTTCGTCAGCTCCCACTCGTAGCCGAACAGGTTCTCGAAGAACATGTGGCTCCACTTCGCAGGGGTGGACGTCCAGGCGCCTTCCAGGCCGCTGGTGATGGTATCGCCGCCGTGGCCCTTGCCGTAGGAGTTCTTCCAGCCGAGGCCCTGCTCCGCGAGGGTGGCCGCGGCCGGCTCCCGGCTGATGTGCTTGCCGGGGTTCGCCGCACCGTGCGCCTTGCCCAGCGTGTGCCCGCCGGCGATCAGGGCGACCGTCTCTTCATCGTTCATGGCCATCCGGCCGAACGTGTCGCGGATGTCTCGCGCGGCGGCCAGGGGGTCCGCCTTGCCGTTGGGGCCTTCGGGGTTGACGTAGATGAGGCCCATCTGCACCGCGGCGAGCGGGTTCTCCAGCTTGCGGCCTTCCGCGTAGCGCTTGTCACCCAGCCACTCCGTCTCGGCGCCCCAGTAGATCTCTTCCGCCGGCTCCCACACGTCTTCGCGGCCGCCGGCGAAGCCGAAGGTCTTGAAGCCGGACGACTCCAGGGCGCAGTTGCCCGTGAGGATCATCAGGTCCGCCCAGGAGATCTTGCGGCCGTACTTCTGCTTGATCGGCCAGAGCAGCAGGCGCGCTTTGTCCAGGTTGGCGTTGTCCGGCCAGCTGTTGAGCGGCGCGAAGCGCAGGGTGCCGGCACCGGCGCCGCCGCGGCCGTCCGAGATGCGATACGTGCCCGCGCTGTGCCAGGCCATACGCACGAACAGCCCGGCATAGCTGCCGTAGTCCGCGGGCCACCAGTCTTGCGAAGTGCCGATCAGCGCGAAGATGTCCTTCTTCACCGCCTTGAGGTCGAGCGACTTGAACGCCTTCGCGTAGTCGAACTCCGGGTCCATCGGGTTGCAGGCCGTCGAATTCGCCCGTAGGATGTTCAGCCGCAGCTGGTTGGGCCACCAATCGGTGTTCCGCGTTCCGCGTCCGGGCACCGGCGTCATCGCGCCGCCGGCGAACGGACAGGTGGCGGCACCGGCCTCCGCCGCTTCACCCGATAGGGGCGTGCCCGACGGGTCGGCGGCGAACGCGGCAGCACCGGTGCCGAGCGTGGCGCCCAGCCCGAGGAGGA
>JAJFMS010000956.1 GCA_020696885.1 Armatimonadota bacterium
TAGGGCTCTTCCACGAACTCGATCTTGGGGGTCGGCGGCCACTGGGCCGGGTTGTCGATGTCGAGGGTCTTCCCGTCGATCGTCCGCACGTGGTAGATCACCGACGGCGACGTGGCGATCAGGTCGATGTCGAACTCGCGCTCCAGGCGCTCCTGCACGATCTCGCTGTGAAGCAGACCGAGGAACCCGCAGCGGAAGCCGAACCCAAGCGCTGCGGAGGTCTCCGGCTCGTAGGTCAGGGAGGCATCGTTGAGCTGGAGCCGGGAGAGCGCCTCGCGAAGGTCCGGGTAGTCTTCGCCGTTCACGGGATAGAGCCCGCAGAAGACCATCGGCTTCACCTGCTTGTAGCCCGCCAGCGGCTCCTTCGCCGCCCCGGCGCCGGCCGCCGTGATCGTGTCGCCGACCCGGCAGTCGCCGATCGACTTGATCCCGGCGTGGATGAAGCCCACTTCCCCGGGTTCCAGCGCAGGCGTGGGCCGCATGTCCGGCGAGAAGATCCCGACGCCGATCACCTCGAACTGCCGGCCGGTCGCCATCATGCGGATCTTCGTACCGGCGCGCAGGGTGCCGTCAACCACGCGGACGTAGGCCACGATCCCCACGTACGGGTCGAAGTGGCTGTCGAAGATCAGCGCGCGCAGCGGGAGGTCCGGATCGCCTTTGGGCGGCGGCACCCGCGCCACTACCGCCTCCAGGATCTCTGAGATACCGATTCCGGCCTTGGCGCTGGCCAGGATGCATTCTTCCTTGGGGATGGTGAGCGTCTCTTCGACCTCGGCCATCACCCGTTCCGGATCCGCCGCCGGGAGATCGATCTTGTTGAGGACCGGGATCAGCTCCAGCTTGCTGTTCAGCGCGAGGTTCACGTTGGCAATGGTCTGCGCTTCCACGCCCTGGGCGGCATCCACCACCAGGATCGCGCCCTCGCACGCTTCCAACGAGCGCGACACCTCATAGGTGAAGTCGACGTGGCCCGGCGTGTCGATCAGGTTGAACTCGTACTCGTGCCCGTCTTTCGCGGTGTAGCGCATCCGCACGGCGGCCATCTTGATGGTGATGCCGCGCTCCCGCTCCAGGTCCATCTTGTCCAGCACCTGGTCGCCATGACCGGTCTTCGAGATCGTCCCGGTATGCTCGAGCAGGCGGTCGGCCAGCGTCGACTTTCCGTGGTCGATGTGCGCGATGATGCAGAAATTTCGGATACGAGCCTGTCCGTCGCCACTTGCCATGGAGTTACCGCGTCTCTATGTGATCGTGTTCAGCAAAAAAAGGACCCGATGGGGTCCTCTTCGAACAATCCGATTTCGCATCGCCGAAGACCGGCTCGTTGCCGGGGGATTCTACCAGAACCAGGCGTGCCGGTCAAACCACCCCGGCCTGGGGAGTTGCCAGCGACGAGGTGCGAAGGTCGAGTTGGAAGGACGAAGCCCAGTCTCTTCCTGAACACCTGAACACCTGAACACCTGAACACCTGAACACCTGAACACCTGAACACCTGCGCGCAGCGCCCTCCCCAATCTCTACCGCTGGGTGGACGGTGCGTGGGGAAAACCGCCAGGCAGGGAACCAGAACGCAGTGATCGAGCAACAGTGCCGGACCCTCTCCGGCAGCACCGTCCTTCCCGTCGAGCGGAAGGGCTACCTCGCCACGGCCGTGGTGGCGTTCGCGATGACGATGGCCACGCTCAGCAGCAACGTCGTGGCCCCGCTCTACGGCCTGTACCAGCAGCGCTGGGGCTTCTCCTCGGCGGCGCTTACCGGGGTGTTCGCAGCCTACGCCATCGGGGTCCTCGCGGCGATGTTCCTGGTCGGTCCGCTCTCGGATCGCATCGGGCGCCGCCCCGTGATGCTGCCCTCGCTCGGGGTGGTAGCCGTGGGCGCACTCGTCTTCTGTTTCGCGCAGGACCTCCGCTGGCTCATCGGCGCGCGCATCCTCAGCGGCGTAGGGACCGGCGCTCTGGTCGGCGCGGCCAGCGCGGCCCTGGTGGACGTGGACCCACACGGCAACCGGCAGCGCGCGTCCACGCTGGCGACCATCGGCTTCACCGCGGGGGCGGCGATGGGTCCGGCCCTGTCCGCCACCACCCTGCACTTCGGGCTCTGGCCGCTGCAGCTTCCGTTCATCCTGGTGGCGGTGCTCGTCTCCCTCGCCGGAATCGCGCTCTACCTGGTGCCATGGCCCGTAGCGGAGAGCCGCTCCGGGCTCCGGCTCAATGAATGGCGGCCCCAGCGCGTCGCCGTCCCGAACGGCATGCTGCAGCCGTTCCTGCTGGCGTCTGGGGCGATCGCCCTCTCGTGGACCGTGGGCAGCCTGTTCGCCGCGCTAGGACCCACCTTTGCCACGCATCTCCTGGGCATCCACGACCGTGCCCTCGCCGGCACCGTGGTCATCGGCTTCCAGTGCTGCGGCGGCGCCGCACAACTGGTCGCCGGCCGGTATCCGCCCCAGCGCACGCTCACCGTCGGGGCTCTGCTGCTCACCGTGGGACTCGGGCTCTGTGTCGGCGGGTTCCTCTCCACCAGACCGGCCCTGTTCGTGGTAGGTACCGTGCTCACCGCCGCGGGCTTCGGCGCCACGTTTGTGGGCGCGGCGGCGGTCGTGAACCGGGCCGCGCCTCCGGAGCGCCGCGGCGAGGTGGTCTCCGCGCTCTACATCGTCGGATACATCACGATGGCGCTGCCGATCGTGGGAGTGGGCCTCGGCGCAGACGCCTTCGGGCTCAAGGCCACCGTCACGGTCTTCGCCGGCCTTGTCGGCACCGCCGCCGTCGTGCTCGCCCTCGCCGCCCAGAAGCCGCGGTTCCACCGCTGAAGAGAGTCGCGGAATTGCCCGCGAAAAACGCGAAAAGGGATGGTGGGGCCGGTACACCCGATGGCTACCGAGCCGCGTGTATGGAGTGCCGCGTTTCCAGGCGCGCCAGGCTGTGAACGACCTGCCTACGGAGTGGCCGAAGGCCGGGTAGGGTCCCGATCCCCTCTGCCAAGCATCACCACCCTTCTGCCCTCGGCCCCTCTCCAATGAAATTGGGGAGGGGTGCCCGAAGGGCGGGGTGGGGTCGGAACGTGATCCACACCGCCAGCACCTGCTCGTGTTTGCAGGCGGTGTGACAGGAGATCGGCCGCAGCGTGACCTCGCCCTCCCCCGGCCAGCCCCCATGCCGGTACGGCAGCCTCACGGCAACCCCCGGCTCCGGCAGCGCGCTCGTGCGCGCCGCGTCCACGCGTGCCTCTTGCAGCCGCTCGGGCAGCGTCACCAGGTTCTCGTTCGGCGCTCCCCAGGTCCAGGGGCGCTCCAGGAACGCCGGCTCGTCCTGCTGGTGCACGCCCAGCAGCCACGGACCGCAGAAGAGCGCCGCCTCCACCGGCTCGGCGCCGAGCTCCGGCAGGTCCACCTGCTCGCCGCTGCGGAGCTGCACGTACTCCCGGTAGGTGAAGGTCACCTCCACGGTGTCGCCCTCCCACCAGGCGCGGGTCACCACGAGGTAGCCCTCCGCCAGCTCTCCGGAGACCGCCTCCCCGTTCACGACCAGTTGCACCTGCGTCGCCCACGACGGCACACGGACCGCCAGCGGCACCTCCTCGTCGGCATCCCGTGTCACGGTGAGCACCACGCCGTTCCCGTGCGCCGCGTTCGCCATGCGGAACGCCAGGCGCTCGCCGGAATGATCGCACTCCAGGAACAGGTTCACGCACACCCGCTCGCCGCTCTCCGTGACGATCGCTTCAGCCACGTCCGGGAAGGTGCGCAGCCCATGCATGTTGCAGCACCACCAGGCCTTGCCGGGGTTCTCGCTGGGCCGGAACCCGCGGTGGTACACCACCCGGTGCCCGAAGTCGCCGCTGTGGAATTGGTTGCAATAGAAGTGATTGAGCAGGCAGCGCTCAGCCCGCTCCAGGTGCTCGGCCTTCCCCGTGGCGCGCCAGAGCTGCAGCCCCAGCCGCACGAAGTCCGCCTCGGAGCAGCCTTCGTCCTGGGGCGCTTTGTTGTCCAGCGCTTCCAGCTTCTTCAGGTCCGCGGGCGACAGCCCGTGAGTCTCCGCGCCGAAGAATTCCAGCACGCCGCCGTACACCACGTAATCGGGTGACCGCAGCAAGGCGTCGAACTGCGCCTCCACGCCCTCGAGCAGCGTGGTGTCGCCGGTGGCCTCGTAGAGGAAGAGGATGCCGCGGAGGGTGGAGAGGTACCCGTGCGTGTGCTGGATTCCCGGCGGCGGCAGCAGCGGCGCGATCTCTCGCGCGGCCTCCAGGTAGCCGGCGTCACCGGTC
>JAJFMS010000957.1 GCA_020696885.1 Armatimonadota bacterium
GTACTACAGCCCCACGGACCGCAAGGGCCGCAGTATCTTCCCGGAGGTGAAGGGTGAGGTGCCGGTGGCCTACGGCACCTTCAACCTGGAGGCGATGGACGCCCACGGCGGCTGGCTGGCCTCCGCCGTGGACCTGGTGAAGCTGGCGGCCGCGCTGGACGATCCGGCGCGCAGCCCGCTGCTCCGGACCGAGACGCTGCAAACGATGTACGAGCGCCCGGCTCCGCCCCTGGCTCGCAAGGAGGACGGCTCTCCCGCCGATTTCTACTATGCCTGCGGCTGGCAGGTGCGCCCCGTGGGCAACCTGGGGAAGGCGAACTACTGGCACGGCGGCAGCCTGCCGGGCACCAACACGCTGCTGGTGCGCCGCTGGGATGGGCTGAGCTGGGCAGCGCTGTTCAATCAGCGGGCCGAGGGAGGTCCCAATGACGGGGAGATCGACCCGGCCCTCCACCGCGCTGCGGCGGACGTGAAGCAGTGGCCGGCGGCGGATCTCTTTTCCCGCTACCGCTAGCCCGGTGGGGAGGGAAGGCATTAGAGCCTCCCTCCCGGACCCGGCTCTACGGTCGCCGGTGCGCGGCCCTTATTCTTGCCGCCACACCGTCAGGATGTCGTCGTCCGGGGAGAGGGCGTCCACCTGTGCGCCCCAATCCGCTGAGATGCCCGGGAGCCGCCCGGCGATGGCGGCGACCACGTCGGCTGCGCCTTCGTCCGTGCCATTGAACTCCAGTGAATCCCCGCTAGGATGCTCCAGGGTGTAGATCGTGCACACCTCGAACATCGCGTCCAGCTTGTGCGCGCTCACCTCGGTGATGTCGTCCCAGTCGATGCCGTATGCCGGCCTCCCGGGCTCTTCACGCCACACGCCCCGCTCATCCGCAAACACCCGATACTTTTCTTCCGCCATTTCGTCCCTCCGCATCGATCTCTGGGTAGAGCCCGGTACAGACTTCGGTATCCTGCTAGTTCTGCCTCCGCAGTGGCACCCCCTTGCTTTGGGACCGCTGATCGAGCGACAGGTCTCGCGCTCCGGATGTGGCGGTCGCCCGGCGGCTGGAATGATGCAGGGAAACGAGGCGTCCTCTCTCAACCCTCATGCAGGTCACCGCGGCAGTGCTGCCGCAGCACCACGGGAGGACGTAATGCCAGCTTCGAAACGCAGGGAATTCCTTCGGGACGCCGGCCTCGGAATCGCCGCGCTCACCCTCGGCTCTACCGCCCAGGCGCAGGACCGGCGCAAGGTGGTGCTTGGCGTCATCGGCCCGGGGGGCATGGGGACCGCCCATCTCAAGCTGCTCACGGCTCGCAAGGACGTGGAAGTCGCCTACGTCTGCGATCCGGATCGACCTCGACTGGACGCCGCCGCCAAGCTGGTGCAGGACGCCACCGGGCAGGCACCGAAGGCCGTGGACGACATGCGCCGCGTGCTGGACGATCCGCGCGTGGAGGCGGTGTTCATCGCCACGCCGGACCACTGGCATGCCCCCGCCGCCATCCTGGCGCTGAACGCGGGGAAGCACGTCTACGTGGAGAAGCCGTGCTGCCACAACCTGCGCGAAGGCCGGCTGATGGTGGAGGCCGCCCAGCGCACCGGTAAGCTGCTGCAGGTCGGCACGCAGACCCGCAGCACCGCGGTGGTGCATGAGGCGATGGACCGCATCCACAAGGGCGAGATCGGCGAGATCCTGGTGGCCAAGGCCTGGAACAGCCAGCGCCGCGGCGACATCGGCAAGACGAAGCCCTCCCAGCCGCCCGCCACCCTCAACTACGATCTCTGGACCGGCCCCGCGCAGATGGTGCCGTACCGCGAGAACATGCTCCCCGGCCGCTGGCGCTGGTTCTACGACTTCGGCTGCGGGGACATGGGCAACGACGGCGTCCACGACATCGACGTGGCGGTGTGGGGTCTTGGCATCACCAGCCTGCCCACTCGCGCCACCAGCCTGGGCGGCAAGTACTTCTTCGATGACGACCAGCAGTTCCCGGACACGCAGTACGCCGTGTTCGAGTACCCGGTCCCCGAGAAGCCGGGCGTGATGAAGCAGCTCATCTTCGAGCAGCGGATCTGGTCGCCGTATGTGCAGGAAGGCTACGAGAACGGCGCCGCCTTCTACGGCACGAACGGCATGCTGGTGATCGGGCACACCGTGGGCTGGAAGCTGTACGGGCCGAAGAACAAGCTGATCGACGAGCGGACCGGCTCCGCGGACCTCCCGGCGCACCACGACAACTTCCTGGACTGCGTGCGCGGCACGCAGAAGGCGCTCAACGCGCCGGCTTCCACCGGCGTCCTCTCCGCCGGCCTGTGCCACCTGGCCAACATCTCCGCGCGGGTGGGCCGGACCCTCAACTTCGATCCCGTCAAGGTCGAGATCCGCGGCGATGCGGAGGCCAACGCGCTGGTGGGCCGGAAGTATCGTTCGGGGCACTGGGCGGCGCCTAAGGTCTGACGGGCGGAGAGAAATGCGATCCGTTCCCCGGGCAAGCTGCGAAGTGGGTGCTGAACGACCGGCCCGCTTGTAACGAGTAATTCGTAATGCGTAAAGACACCGCTCACGAGCGAGGTCTTACGCATTACGCAGCACGCATTACGGGCAGGCACCGGTGCGGCCCTGAACTTGCCTAGCGCCTGAATGCCTGGCATACTCAGTCATCGATTCGATCGATCCCGGAGTGTGCCATGCGATTGTTCCCCCTGCGCTCCCGCCTCGGCTTCCATTGGTTCCAGGACGTTGGCTTCTGGTTGCTGTTGGCGGTCGCAGGCGGGGGAGCGCTCCAGGCGGGAGCGGTGCCGCCTGGCCCGAGAGCCGAGCACGCAGGAATAGCGCGTCCCGGGGTGACCCGGAGCTTCGGCACGGCGAAGGTCCGGCCGCTCTCGAAGAAGGAGC
>JAJFMS010000958.1 GCA_020696885.1 Armatimonadota bacterium
TATCCACTTATGGGTGATCCGATCTTCCAGCTACTGAACACTTCTTCCGAGTCCGCCGCCCGGCGCGGGCGACTCCGGTTGGCCCACGGCGAGGTGGAGACGCCGACCTTCATGCCGGTCGGCACGCAGGGCAGCGTCAAGGCGATCAGCCAGCAAGAGCTGGTGGAGATGGGCTACCGGCTGATCCTGGGCAACACCTACCACCTGCACCTTCGCCCCGGAGAGGAGCTGATCCGGCGGGCCGGCGGGCTGCACGGTTTCATCGGCTGGCAGGGCAACATCCTCACGGACAGTGGCGGCTTCCAGGTGTTCAGCCTGGAGGACCTGCGCAAGATCACCGAGGAAGGCGTGATGTTCCGGAGCCACATCGATGGCTCCCAGCACTTCTTTTCCCCGGAAGGGGTGATGGACGTGCAGTTCGCCCTCGGCTCGGACATCATCATGGCGTTCGACGAGTGCGCGCCCTATCCCAGCACGCACGACTACGCCCTCGCCGCGATGGACCGCACCCACCGGTGGGCGAAGCGGTGCCGCGACCAGTGGCAGCGCCGCCGCGAGGAAGAGCCGGCGCTGTACGGAGAGCTGTTCGGCATCGTGCAGGGCGGTACGCACATGGACCTCCGCACCCGCAGTGCCCATGCCATCGCGGAGCTGGACTTCCCCGGCAACGCCATCGGTGGCGTCTCCGTAGGTGAGCCGAAGGAGTCGATGTTCGAAGTGGTGGAGCACACCGCCCCGCTCTTGCCGCCCGAGAAGCCGCGCTACCTGATGGGCGTGGGCACGCCGATCGACCTCCTGGACGGCGTCCGCGCCGGGATCGACATGTTCGATTGCGTGATCCCGTCGCGCCTGGGGCGGAACGGGAGCGCCTACACCTCCATCGGCCGGATCAACATCAAGAATTCCCGGTTTACGGACCACTTCGGCCCGGTGGATCCGAACTGCGAAGAGTGGTGCTGCCGGAACTACTCGGCGGCCTACGTGCGCCACCTGTACAAGAGCGATGAGATCATGGCGTCGCGGATCCTCTCGTACCACAACCTTTCGTTCTACGCGCGGTTGATGGAAGGCATCCGGGCCGCCATCGAGGCGGACCGGTTCCTCCAGTACCGGCGGGAGTTCATCGCCCGCTACGAGCAGCAGGGGAGTGATCGCGATGCGTGATGGAGCAACCCCGCCGGTTCCCGGCGCCGCCGTCGTCTGCCTGCACCGGGACCGCGTACTGCTGGTGCAGCGAGACCGGGAGCCGAACCGCGGGCGCTGGAGCTTCCCGGGCGGCCGCATCGAGCCGGGTGAAACCGCCCGCGCGGCGGCGGCGCGCGAAACGCTGGAAGAGACCGGCGTGGCGGTGCAGGTGCTGGACGTGGTGGACGTATTCGACGCGATCTTCCCGCCGTTTCACTACTGCGTCACGGACTACCTGGCCGTGCCGGAAAGCGACGTCGAGCCGGTGGCCAACACGGACGTGATGGACGCGCGGTGGGTGTCGTTTTCGGAGTTCGAGGAGTACCAGCCGACCGAGGCGATGTGCCAGGTGCTGGAGCGAGCCCGCTGGATGATGTCGGTCCGGGCCGGGTCGCCGCCGCCGCTGGGGATCGACCTGGATCCGGTAGCGCCGCCGGGAGTGCGCGGCCGCCAGGGACTGCGAGAGCGGGTGCGCGGCCTCTACGTGGTGACGGACGATACGCTGGCGCCGGGCCGCTCGCACGTGGAGATCACGCGCGCCGCCCTGGAAGGGGGCGCGACGATCATCCAGCTTCGCGACAAGCGCCGTGACGCGGGCGACCTCCTCCCGATTGCCCGGACGATGGCGGAGCTTTGCCGCTCCCACGACGCCCTGTTCATCGTGAACGACCGGGTGGATCTGGCGGTGGCGGCCGGGGCGGACGGCGTGCACCTGGGGCAGACCGACCTCCCGATCCGCGAGACGCGGCTGCTCCTCGGGCCGGACCGGCTGATTGGCATCTCCGTGGAGAACGCGGAGCAGGTCGCCGTAGCCGAGGCCGCGGGCGCGGACTACCTGGGGGTGGGCGCCATCTACGGCAGCGTGTCCAAGAACGACGCCGGGGATGCGGTCGGCTGCGTGCAGCTTACCCGCTTCCGGGCGATCTCGGCCCTCCCGATCGTGGCGATCGGTGGGATCAGCCTGGAGCGGGTGCCGGAAGTGCGCCTCGCGGGTGCGGACTCCGTCGCAGTGATCGGTGCGGTGGTCAACGCGCCGGACATGGGCGCCGCCGCAGGCGCGCTGGCGGATGCGATGAAATCGGTCTGAGAGCGTGGAGGTGCGGGGAAGATTCGCGGCCCGCTTACACCTCCGCCGGAGGAGTCTGCCGTGTCAGGCTGCTGGCTTCTCTCGCGCTGGGCAGGTCGACGCCGGCGTGCCCATTCACCTATGTTGGCGACTGCGTCGCAGATGGAAGGTGCGCGATCACCTGCATTGCTGCCGGAGATCCAATGCCCAGCAGGGCGCTCCGCAATGCCGTGGATACCCGCCACGAGATGCTGCGGGATTGAGCAAGTACGGTCAGGTATGGCACGCCGGCTTCGGAGCCTACGTTGCCGAGAATCCCAAGCACAAAGATTAGTAGGTCCGTTTGGTCCGCCCCGTCGCCGTCCGAGCGCAACAACTCTCCCAGCACTTCGGCTGCCTCCTCGGGAAAGCGGCACGCGAGTTCATTGGTGAAGAGCCAGAGGCGATCAGACCAGATGTCATCGTCCAGCGATGTGCGATGCAGCAGATCCCTGATGAGAATCAGCCAGCCAGGGTCAGCAACCTTCACCCAGGACGCGATCCATTGATCTCTCCATTCCGCGAATCCGTCATACTGATCCCACGCCGGATCGTGGTTATGGATGACCTCGATAAGCAGCGGCAGTGACATCG
>JAJFMS010000049.1 GCA_020696885.1 Armatimonadota bacterium
GGATCCGGCGGTACCCGCGGCAGCGCCCCGCCACCGGCGCCGGCTTCCCGGCTCTACGAGGACGTCTCCAATCGGGCCGGCCTGCAGTTCCGGTTCGAGAATGGCGCCAGGGGGCGGCACCAGTTCATCGAGACCACCGGCAGCGGCTGCGCCTTCTTCGACTACGATGCGGACGGGCTTCCGGACCTGTTCTACGTCCAGTCCGGCCCCCTGCCATGGGATCGCCCCCGGGCCGCAGAGGTCCGCAACCGGCTCTACCGGAACAACGGCGACGGGACGTTCACGGACGTGACCGCCGGCTCCGGTCTGGAAGACACCGGCTACGGCCAGGGCGTGGCGGTGGGGGACGTGAACGCGGACGGCTACGACGACCTCTTCATCACCGCCTACGGCGCCAACCACCTGTTCTTGAACCGGCGCGGCACCGGGAAGTTTACGGATGCCACCCGGAAGGCCGGGCTAGGCGGCGACGAGCGAGGCGCCCGGTGGAGCACCAGCGCCGCGTTCGGAGACTACGACGGGGACGGCAAGCTGGACCTGTACGTCTGCCGCTACGTGAAGTGGTCCCAGAAGCTCCAGGTCCCCTGCACCAACGCCCGGGGGGAGTCTTCCTACTGCTCGCCGGAGCTGTTCCAGGCCGAGGAGCACGGCCTGTACCACAACAACGGCGACGGGACCTTTACGGACGTGAGCGCCCGCTCCGGGATCGCCCGCCTGCGAGGCCGCGGGCTGGGTGTGGCGTGGCTGGACTTCGATCAGGACGGCAAAGAAGATCTCTTCGTCGCCAACGACCTGGACCCGTTCTTCCTCTGGAAGAACAATGGCAACGGCACCTTCACCAACGTGGGAGACCGCGCCGGGGTAGCCTACAACGACCAGGGCCAGGTGCTCTCCGGGATGGGAGTGGGGGTGCGGGACTACGATGGGGATGGACGGGAGGACCTGTTCGTCACCAACTTCTCGGGCCAGATGTACGCCCTTTACCGCAGCGGCGAGCGAGGCATCTTCACCAACACCACCCTGCCCTCCGGGGTGGGCGCCGCCAGCTTCAACCGCCTGGCGTTCGGCTGTGAGTTCCTGGACTTCAACCGGGACGGACTCCCCGACCTCCTCGTAGGGAACGGGCACGTCAACGAGGACATCAGCGCCTACGCGGAGGGGATCACCTACGCGCAGCCGAAGACGCTGCTGCAGAACCGGGGAGACGGCACGTTCACGGAGGTGAAGGACGGGCTGGGCAGCCTGGCGGTCCCGCGCGTCACCCGCGGCCTGGCTGTGGCGGACTTCGATCGAGACGGGCACCTGGACGTCGCCACGAACAACCAGGACGGCAGCCCGGAGCTACTGCGCTACACCGGGCCGTCCCAGGGTCACTGGATCGCGATCGACACTCGAGGCACCCGGAGCAATCCGAACGGCTTCCATGCGCGGGTGACCATCCGGGCCGGTGGGAAGACCCAGACGGCGGAGGTCCGCTCCGGCTCCAGCTTCTGCTCCCACAGCGAATCGCGCCTCTACTTCGGCATCGGGGAGGCGACCACGGCGGAGGAAGTGCGGATCACCTGGCATGGCAGCCGCGCGGCCACCACCGCGATGAGCGTGGCCGCCGACCGTGCCTATCGTGCTGTCGAAGGCAAGGGCCTGCTGCCGGTCCCGGAGCCCCCACGGAAGGCGGGGACGCCATGAAGCGCCGGCACCTGATCGCGGTCCTGGGGATCCTGGGCCTCTGCGCTCCGGGCGTGGTGCTGCCGCTCCGGACCCGGCCGCAAACGGACCGGGTGGCCGCCCTCTGCCAGAGCGCGGACGCCGCGGCGCGCCGCAACGAGATCACGGCGGCGGTGCTGGACTTCAACCGCGGGATTGCTACCGCTCCCCGCGATCCGCGTCCCTACATCGGCCTCGCGGTGCTCTACGAAGGACTGGACCGGCCCGACCTGGCCATCGAAGCCCTTCAACAGCTCCGCGCCGCCAACCCGGAGGCCGAGCACCTGGGGTGCCGGCTGGCGGAAGCTCACCTGGGAGTAGAAGACACGCGGCGTGCGCGTGAGCTGGGGGAGCAAGCGGTGAAGCGAGAGCCCAACTGCGCGCGGGCGTTCACCAACTACGGCCTGGCCCTCGCCCGGATGCGGTTCTACGACTCGTCGTCCGCGGCGCTCCGCCGCGCCCGGGAGCTAGCCCCGAAGGACCACGAGATCGGAGAGGCGCTGGTGGACGTCTACCTCCAGCAGGGAGCGTTCAGCAGCGCGGCGCGGCTGGGGGAGGAGCTGATCGCGGCTGGCGCCGGCGGCTCCAAGCTGGAGTACAACGTCGGCCTGGCCTACAGCCGGCTTCCGCCCGGCTCCGGCGGGATCGAGCAGGGCATCCGGCACCTCACGCGCGCCTCCGAGCTGGAGCCGACCTGGTTCGCACCGCACGCGGAGATCGGCCGGATCCAGCGGAGTATGGGCCGCACCAGAGAAGCGCTTGCCGCGTTCGAGCGCGCCTGGAAGCTCAATCCCAACGTCTCCGGGGTCGCGTTCAACCTGGTGAGCCTGCTTCGGCAGACCGGGAGCCCGCGCGCCGCAGAGCTGGAGCGCCGTATCCCGCGGCTCTCGAAATCCTCACGCCGGCTGAGCGGCTTGCGCGGGCGCTATTTCCAGCAGCCGGCGGACCTCCCCAACACCCTCGCGCTGGCTACCCTGGAAGCGGAGAGCGGGATGCCCGCCGTGGCGCTCCACCGGCTCCGGAAGCTGCTGAGCGCGGACCCCGCCAACCGGGCCGCCCTGGAGGCTTACCTCCGGATCGACCGGGCCGCCCGGGCTCGCTATCCGGAATACCTCAAGCCAGGCCCCGGATATACGGCGCTCTAATGAACCGGTGGCGCGAGGCACCCGTCACGCCTCCAGTCATCCTGGAGCCAAGCGAAGGATCTCGCCCCCGCACGTACGCCGGTTCCGGGAGCCACCACGCCCAACGCGAGATCCTTCGCGTTGCTCCAGGATGACCTGATGTGGGAGCGGAGGCGTACGGGCACCGCCGGCTATCAAGCGCGGCGCCTATCGATTACGGAGCTCAGACCGGTGGAAGCCGTTTCCCGGCCAGCACGCGCAGCATGAACACCGGCAGCGTGGCGACCTTGCTGTACTTCTTGGGGTTCTGGACCAGGCGGTAGAGCCATTCCAGGCCGCGGCGCTGCATCCAGAGCGGGGCACGCTTCGCCCGGCCGCTGAACACGTCGAACGTGCCGCCCACGCCCATGCAGACCGGCACGCGCAGCGCTTCCAGGTGGCTGGCGATCCACTTCTCCTGCTTGGGGATGCCCATCGCCACCAGCAGCACGGCGGGCCGCTTCTCGCGGATATCCTGCAGCAGCGCCGCCTGCTGCTCCGGGCTGTTCTGAAATCCGTCCGCCGTCCCGACGATGTTCGCGCCCGGATACCGCTGGCGCATCGTCTCCGCGGCCTCATCGGCCACACCGGGGGCCGCGCCGTAGAAGTAGACGCCGTAGCCGCGGCGGGCGCTCTCCGCGCAGAGCTGCTCCGCCAGGTCCACGCCGGAGACGCGCTCCTCCAGCGGCGTGCCGAGCTTGCGGGCTCCCCAGAGCACGCCGGTGCTGTCCGGAGTCACCAACGCCGCGCCGTTCACGATCCGGAGGTAGTCGTGGTCGCTCGACGCGATCACGTGCGCGGAGGCGTCCGCCGTGATGATGAGGTGCGGCTCACCGCTGTCGATGAACTCCTGCAGGAGTCGCAGCGTCTCGGCGCGGTTCACGCGGCTGATCTTCATTCCCAGAAGATCGATGGTGGGGACGGTGCGGTCGAGCACGGGTAGGGTAGGGTTCGTTCGCTCCCGCGTTGGAGCGTCTTCAATGCATGGCACGGGCATCGCTATCTAGCCTATCGCAAAGCGGTCACGGAGGAGCGAGGCTCCCCCGCCGGGGTGATTGTCGGTCGATTGGAGCCGGAGTCCAGAGATGGTGACGGAAACCGTGGGGAGCGTTCGGATTCGCCGGGAGCCGGGGGCCTTCGGGGAGTAATGGAGTGTTGGAGTAGTGGAGTATTGGGCTGCCGGTGCGGCCTACGGCCGCGATCCGCTGTTGCCCGTACGGGTTCCTTCCCCATCACTCCAGCACTCCATTACTCCAACACTCCAGGACCCCCCGGAGACCGCAGAGAAGGAAGAAACCCTCGCCGGGAGAACGGAACACCGTCGCCAGCCCTACCGCGCCCCGAGAGGACGAGCCCGCGTGTCCACCCCCAACCCGTCTCCACAGTTGATCGATCCCGGCCAGGCCGTGCAAGAGGACTTCCTGAAGCACCTGATCGCCCGGGACCAGATGAAGGAGTTCTGCAAGAACCCGCTGGTCATGTCCCGCGCCGAGGGGATGCGCTACTGGGACGCCAACGGCAAAGAGTACCTGGACGCGCTTTCCGGTATCTACGTCGCCTCCGTGGGTCACGGCAACCGGCGGGTGATCGACGCGGTGAAGGAGCAGTACGACCGGCTCCACTTCTCCCCGCCGATGCACGGCACCAACGACGTGGCCGTGCAGCTGGCCAACCTGCTGGCGGCGGTGGCGCCGGGGGACCTGAACACCGTCAAGTTCCAGTGCGGCGGCTCCGAGGTGACGGAGGCGGCCATCAAGATGGCCCGCCAGTACCACCGGCTCACCGGCAACCCCAACAAGTACAAGATCATCTCCCGCTACCAGAGCTGGCACGGCTCCACCATGGGCTCGCTCTCGGCCTCCGGGCTGAAGTCCCGGCGGACCGTCAACGAGCCGCTGGCGCCGGGCTTCCTGCACGTCTTCCCGCCTACCTGCTACCGCTGCCCCTTCGGCAAGACCTACCCCTCCTGCGAGATCACCTGCGCCTCGCTGGTTGAGAGCGTCATCGAGATGGAAGACGCGGCCACGGTGGCCGCGATCATGGTGGAGCCGATCGGGCACACCGGCGGGATCATCGACCCGCCGGCGGAGTACCTCCCGATGCTGCGGGAGATCTGCGACCGGCACAACGTGCTGCTGATCTTCGACGAGATCATCACCGGCATCGGCCGCACCGGCCACATGACCGCTGCCGAGACGTTCGGGGTGCTGCCGGACCTGCTCTGCCTGGCCAAGGGTCTCAGCGGCGGCTACGCCCCGATCTCCGCGCTGATCTGCCGGGATCACATCGCCGCGGCGTTCTGGGGCGACCTGCCGGAGAACCCCGGCTTCGTGGAAGGGCACACCTTCGAAGGGAACCCGATCTCCTGCGCGGCCGGGATCGCTGTCCTTAGCGAGATCATCGAGCGGGATCTGTGCGCCAACTCCCGCGCCATGGGCGCCCGCCTCCGCGCCGGGCTGGAAGGCCTGAGCCGCTACGGCATCGTGGGCGACATCCGCGGCAAGGGGCTGTTCCTGGGCGTGGAGCTCGTGGCGGATCCGGCCACCAAGCGCCGTTTCGACCCGCCGATCGGCACGCTCATCGGCAAGCGTGCGCTGGAGAACGGCCTGCTCTTCCGCTTCGACCCGCACTGGCTCGCCTTCGGCCCGGCCCTCATCGCCACCGAAGCGGACATCGACGAGATCCTGCGCATCCTGGAGCTATCGATCCAGCAGGTGCTGGCGGGGGTTTAACCGCAAGCCTGCCCGTACGGGAGGCGCAGAGGACGCGGAGAGTGGGGAGTTTTAGACAGGATCACAGGACCTGAGGGATTGGGGGCGCCGGTGGAAGGCGGGCGCGGGGCGCCGCTCTTTGGACAGGCTTCCGGGATGGCGAGATGGCGGGTGTGGCTGGTGGTGATGCGTCTCGCAGCGTCGGAATCGCTGAACATCAGAGTGCGGATTGCCGAGGCTAAAAGGCTTGAGCGATAGAAGTCGTCGTAAATGAGTCAAGTTTCGGCTCTGCAAAAGAACAGAACACTCGGCGCCGGGGCGGCGCCCTTGTGAAGCCCCCGAGACCGGGGGCTGGCTCGCAGGCGGTGGCCCCCACCCGTGAATCGTCGTTTGGAACTCGGCCGTACTCTCGGTCGCGGGTAGCAGCCTTTGGACACGCACGCCAAGCCGCCCGTTAGTCCCGGCGTCTTTTGCCGGGACGTGAAAGGGCGAAGCGCAGGCCCACCTCGCGGGAGGGTGGGGGCTACCGACCAGGGCCGGGGGTGACCCCCGGTTCCGGAACCGTCGTGGAGAAGCGGCGCACGCCTCGTCGGTCTGAGGCAACGCCTCGCTAGCGGTGAACCTGGGAACTCCGTCCTCCGCCTGGAGTGCGGTGACCCGGAAGACGCGCGGAACGTGGAAGCGCTGAACTTCGCGAACGAAGTGCTTGGGGTAATCGGGCAGGAGGCGGAGTGATGGCGGACGGCTTACCACTCGGCTGCATCCTGGTCGAATCCGGCGGGGCGCTGCGGCTCGGTCGCACTTTCGAGTCCAAGGGAGCGACTCGCTGGGCCTTTCCGCTGCTCTCGCTGATGTTCGGAGCGTTCGCGCTGCTGTTTCTGGCAGCAGGCCTGGGGTGGATCCCGAACGAGCCGGAGGGCGGGGGAATCGAGGGGTCGCAGGTCGCCTGGGTGGCGCTGCTGCCAGGCCTGATGGCGACGGTGTTCCTCCACGCCTATCTGTGGGAGCGCTATGGTGTGCAAGAGGCGGTAGTCCGGCGCGGGGAGATCCGCTGTGAATGGGGCTGGGGGTTCTCGACCAAGCGTGGCTCGTTCATACTCCAGGACTGCGAGCTGAAGGTGCGAGCCGAGGACAATAGTGAGGGCATCCGGTCGGTCGACCTCATCGCCGCTCCCGCCCACGGCACCGCCTGCTCTCTCTGGAAGTCGTTGGGAGAAAGCGATGAGGAAGAAGAGATTGTCGCGCTGGGCGAGCTCCTTGCGAAGCGGACCGGCTGGCGGCTCTCTGTTTCCCCGCAACCGCGCCAGTTCGAAAGTCAGCGGTGGTCCGGAAAGGGCCGCTGACCGGGGTCGCTACCGGGGCGAATCCTCGAACAGCGTGTGGTACCGCATGTGGCTGATGCCGCGGCCGGCCGTCTCCATGATCGCATTCCGTCATCCTGGACCCACTCGAACGGTCTCACCTGAAGCGTGATGGCTATCAGAGCGGGCTTACGTGCGGGGGCAAGATCCTTCGCTTCGCTCCAGGATGACCCGGTACGATGACGAGTCCTCGCGCCATCAGGCCAGTCAGCCTGTCCAAGGACCTCCCCCCATCCCTCTCTGCGTCCTCTGCGTCTCCCGTACGGGCAGGCTTGCGGTTAAATCCCCGATTGACCCACGATAGACAGCGTGTGCACAGAATGCTACCATGCCGGTGGAGTAGCAAATGCAAGTTCTCTACCGGCGTGGCATCCATCTTCCCGGCCCTTCACTCTGGCTCGACCCGCATGTAAAGCAGCCGGTCGCCATCGTGTCGCACGCGCACGCGGACCATGTGCAGCACCACGACCACGTGCTGTCGTCCGTGGCTACGGCGGCCATGATGCGCCTGCGCGGCGTCACCCGCTGCCGGTTCCGGACGCTGCCGTTCGGTGAGCCGGTGGAGCTGGGTGACGCCCGGGTCACGCTGTATCCCGCCGGCCACATCCTGGGCTCCGCGCAGGCGCTGGTGGAGTGGGAGGGGACCCGCCTGCTCTATTCCGGCGACTTCAAGCTGCGCCCGGGCCGCTGCGCGGAGCGGATCGAGGTCCCGGCCGCGGACGTGGTGATCATGGAGACCACCTTCGGAAAGCCGCGCTACCGCTTTCCGGACACGGAAGAGGTGGTAGGGGAGATCCTCGGGTTCTGCCGCAGCGCGCTGGCGGAGGAGCACGCCCCGGTGCTGTTCTGCTACAGCCTGGGCAAGGGGCAGGAGGTGCTCTCCTGCCTGGACGGGGCGGACTTCCCGATCTACCTCCATACCCAGCACTGGGACATGTCGTCCCTCTACCGGGACTTCGGCGTGAAGTTTCCCGCGTTCCAGAAGTTCCAGCCCGGCCAGAAGCTGGACGGCGCGCTGCTCTGCGCCTCCGGCAGCCGCAAGGCGCACTGGTTCCAGCGGCTCAAGGCCATCCGCACCGCCTACATCTCCGGCTGGGCCCTGGACTCCGGCGCCCGCTGGCGGTTCGGCACCGACGCCGCGTTCCCCCTCTCCGACCACGCAGATTACGACGACCTGTTGGAGTACGTCCGCCTTACCGGCGCGCAATCGGTTTACACCATGCACGGCTTCGCCGACGAGTTCGCCGGCGATCTCCGGAAGCGAGGGCTATGGGCCGAGCCGCTCAAGGAGCCGGGGGCGCAATTGTCGCTGTTCTAAGTCGAGAGCCAATGCGGCCGACGTCTCACAACATCCAAACACCGAACACCGAACACCGATGCTTCCCAATCCGATCGAATGGGACGAGGCGGTGCAGCTATTGGCTGCGCAGTCCGGGGCCGTGCTCCTGGTGGGCGCGACGGACACCGGGAAGTCCACTCTGGCTGTGGCCGCCGCCAACGAGGCGGTCCGGAACGGCCGGCGGGCGGCGATCCTGGACGCGGACCTGGGGCAGGGTGAGGTGAGCCCCCCCGGGACGCTGGGGATCATTCGCCTGGAAGAGCCGGTGGCTTCCCTGGCGGAGCTCCGGCCGCGCGCGATGGCGTTCGTGGGTGACACGTCTCCCTATGGGCACCTGCTCTCCATCGTCCAGGGCACGCGGCGGCTGCTCACCCACGCGCTGGATCGCGGTGACGAGGTGGTGTACGTCGACTCCTCCGGCCTGGTGCGAGGACGGCTGGCCGAGAAGCTGAAGGTCGCGAAGCTGAACGTGCTGGACCCTTCCCTGGTGCTGGTGCTGGAGCGGAAGGGGGAGCTGGAGCGGCTGGCGAGCCTGCTGGCGGGGCAGACAGCGGCGCCGGTGGTCCGGGTGCAGAGTGCCCGCGACGTGAAGATCAAGTCCGCCGTCTACCGCCGCGTGCAGCGGGCGAACCACTTCCGCCGGCACTTCGAGAACGCGCGGGTGCATGAGCTGGACGCCGGCCGGGTGCGGGTGTTCGACGCCTGGGTGTACACCGGTACGCCGCTGCCGGCGCGGCAACTGCGGGCCCTTTCGGACGCGCTGAAGACGAACGTGCCGCATGGGGAGATCACGGATGATGGGGTGTTCCTGTGCGCGGACGGCAAGCCGGACCGGGACGGAGCCAACGCGCTGCAGGACGAGTTCGGGAAGAAGCGCGTGACGATCACGCCGCTGTCCGCTTTCCGGAATCTCCTGGTCGGGCTCATCGCGGAGGACGGCTACACGCTGGACCTGGGGATCCTCCAGGCGATCAACTTCGAGCGGGCGTTCTTCTCCGTGATCACGCCGGCGCGGAGCATCGTGGATGTGGGCCAGATCCACTTCGGGCGGCTGCGGGCGCGGCCGGACGGCGGAGAGCTGGGCCGCCTGCGCCCCAGCGATCTGTAGTACCATGCATGGGATAGGGTTCGACTGATCCGAAGGAGCAAGGGAAGCGATGGGGGAGGCTTTGGCAGCGCCGGGCACACGGCTGCTGTTGATCCGGCATGGCCAGACGCAGTGGAACGCGGACCAGCGGGTGCAGGGGCACCTGGACGTGCCGCTGAGCTCGTTGGGTGTGGAGCAGGCGCGGCGGCTGGCGGCCTGGCTGGCCGATGAGCCGCTGGACGCGGTCTACACCAGCGATCTCCAGCGGTCGCACGTGACTGCGGAGGTGGTGACGGCGGCTCGGCGGCCGGTGTGGGTGGATGCCCGCTTCCGGGAGTCGCGGTTCGGCGGCTTCGAGGGGCTGACGACGGCGGAGTGCGAGGCCGCGTTCCCGGATGAGTTCGCCGCCTGGCGCTGCGACGCGGTCCGGAACCGCCCCCCCGGCGGCGAGACGCTGGAAGACCTCCGCGACCGCTGCATGGAAGCGCTGCGGGAGCACCTCCCGAAGCACCCGGGGCAGACGGTGGCCGTCTTCGCGCACGGCGGGCCGGTCCGGGCCATGGTTTGCGGGGTGCTCGGCTTTTCCCTGGAGGTCTATCCGAAATTGCGGGTAGAGAATACCTCGGTAGCGCGGATCTTGTTCACAGAGCGCGGCCCGATCCTCGCGGCCCTGAGCTCGGCCGCTTGGGTCTGCGGCCAGAATCGTTCTCTTTCTCGTTCTCGGCCTGTGCTCCCCACCAGCCTTCCCCTTCGATAGGAGATAACCGTGCGAACCGTAGGCGGCGGAAGAACCTATAAGGTCGAAGCGATCGTGCTCCGCCGGATCAGCCTGGGTGAGACGGATCGCGTGGTCACGTTGTTCACCCGCGAGAAGGGGAAGCTGAACGCGGTGGCCAAGGGGGCGCGCGGTCCGCGGAGCAAGCTGGCCGGGGCTACGGAGCCGTTCACGTACTTCGAGGGGCTGCTGGCCCAGGGCCAGAACCTGGACGTGCTCACGCAGGCGATGGTCCAGCAGCCGTTCTCGGAGATTCGCAAGGACCTGGAGCGGGTGGGCTATGCCTCTCACTTCCTGGAGATCGTGGACGCCGGCCTGGAGGAGCGGCAGCGGATGCCGGAGCTGTGGGACCTCACCGTGGCCGGACTCTGCGCGCTGCAGGTGTCCACCACGCCGGACCTGCTCGCGCGCGCCTTCGAGCTGCACGCGCTGCGTCTCTTCGGTTACGAGCCGAACGTCTTCGAGTGCGTGCTGGACGAGGCGCCGGTGGAAGAGGCCGGCGCGGTCTTCCACCCGCTGCGGGGCGGCATGCTCTGCGCGCGGTGCGCCGTCCGGAACCGCGGCGGGGTGCCGGTCTCGCTGGACGCGCTTGCGGCGCTGCGTGCCCTGGCGTATCAGCCGTTCCTGAAGGCGGCGCAGCTCGAGTTCGACGTACCCGTCCGCCAGGAGCTCACCCGGGCCCTGGTGCCGTACCTCCGGCACCAGTTGGAGTCGCCGCTCCGCTCCCTCCAGTTCCTGGATGACGTCACCGCACCGCTGCCGGCGGAGTGAGGGGCCGATGAACAACTACGCCATTGCCCGGGTGTTCACCCGGATCGCGGACCTGATGGAGCTTCAGGGCGAGAACGCCTTCAAGATTCGCGCCTACCGCAACGCGGCGCAGACGATGGAAGAGCTCACTGAGAGCCTGGAGGTCGTCGCGGAGCGCGATGAGCTGCAAACGGTGCCCGGCATCGGCGAAGCGATCGCGCAGAAGACGAAGGACATCCTCGCCACCGGCACCACCAAGCTGTATGAGCGGCTCAAGGCCGAGGTGCCGGAGAGCCTGATCGAGCTGCTCCATCTCCCCGGCTTCGGCGCCAAGAAGATCCACACCGCCTGGCGTGAGCTGGGGGTGAAGAACCTGGATGACCTGGAACGCGCCGCCCTGGAGCACCGCATCCGGACGCTGCCCGGGATGGGGGAGAAGTCCGAGGAGAAGCTGATCGCCGCCATCACCGCCCACCGCAAGCGGCAGGAGCGGCTGCCGATCGGCGTCGCGCTGCCGTATGCCGAGGGGATCGCGCGGCTGCTGCAGGCCACGGGTGCCTTCGAGCGGATCGAAGTGGCCGGCAGTGTCCGCCGGCGCAAGGACCTGGTAGGGAACCTGGACTTCGTGGGGACGGCCGTGGACCCGGAGCAGGCGCTCGCCGCGTTCTCGGAGCATCCGGAGGTGCGTGAAGTACTGGAACGGGGCGTCGACCTCGTTCGTGGGGTGGCCCAGAAGGGAGCGCCGGTGGAGCTTCGGGTTGTATCGCCCGACGCCTTCGCGGGGGCGCTCCTCCGTGGCACCGGCTCCACGGCCCATCTGGCCGCCCTGGCGCAGCATGCCGCGGCCCGCGGCGTGGACCTGGACTCGCTGCTGCTGCGAGCCGGGAGCGAGCCGGAGGTCTACGAGGCGCTGGGCCTGGCGTGGATCCCACCGGAGCTGCGCGAAGGACGAGGCGAGGTGGAAGCGGCCCGCGACGGAACGCTGCCCCGGCTGATCCAGGTGTCCGACATCCGTGGCGTGCTCCACGCGCACAGCACCTGGAGCGACGGCTCCGCGTCGATCGCGGCGATGGCCGAGGCGGCGCGGGCTGCGGGGTTTGCCTTCCACGCGGTCACCGACCATTCCCAGGCGCTAGGGATCGCCCGGGGCCTGAACCCCGAGCGGCTGCGGGCGCAGATGGCGGAGATCGACGCGCTGAACGCCACCTTCACGGACGGCTTCCGGGTGCTCAAAGGCATTGAGTGCGACATCATGCCGGACGGGTCCATGGACCTCCCCCTGGACTTGCTCCACGAGCTGGACGTGGTGGTCGCCAGTGTTCACTCCCAGCAGCGCCAGGACCGCGAGACGATGACCGCCCGCGTGCTAAGCGCGCTGGAGTCCGGCGTCGTCGATATCCTCGCTCACCCCACGGGACGCATCCTCGGCAGCCGGGACCCCTCCGCGGTGGACCTCGACCAGGTGATGGAGGCCGCGCTCGTCCACCAGGTGGCGCTGGAGATCAACGCCTATCCGGACCGCCTGGACCTGAATGACGAGTACGCGCTGGAGGCAAAGCGGCGCGGGATCCCGATCTCCATCAACCCGGACGCGCACCGCCCGGAGCACCTCACGCTGTACGATTACGGTATCTGTCAGGCGCGGCGAGCCTGGCTGGAACCGGAAGACGTGATCAACACCTGGGCGCCGGACCGGCTGCTCGCCTGGCTGCATCGCCGGTAGAGAGTCACCGGGTTTTCGCCGCAGATGAACGCGGAAGGACGCAGATGGGAGCCTGGTTAGGTAGAGCCTTTTCGTGGCGAGGGGCTTCGCGAAACACCTGACGGGGCCGAGACGAGCTCCGGCCCTAGGTTCTACCTTCCGTTCGGTAGTAGGGCGGGTGCTCCGTCACCGCCCCGCAATGGGCGCAGAACCCGTTCGGCCAATCTTCCGTCAGCCCGGGCGTACCGCCGGGTGCCGCACCCCAGAAACCCAAAAAAAGCGGGCCGCTACCCTGGAGTAGCGGCCCGCTCTCTTTAC